>DATEGR010000327.1:0-7737 GCA_035279985.1 Verrucomicrobiia bacterium | reverse complement strand
ACCAGCGCATTGTAGAGATTGGTGACGAAATCATGAATGTTGGCCTGGGACCATTGACACGCCTCATAGCCGTTCACACTCGCGTCCGGCTCGTTCTGGATGGAAATAGCGTAAAGATTGATGCCGTAAGTGTTCTTGATGTTCAGAACGTAATTGGCCAACTGGCTGGCGTAGGCCTGGTTGGTGGCATCGCCACCCAGAAAACTGCCGCCGTTGATTCCATTAGCGGTGGCTTTGAGGGAATCGTAAATATCGTTGGTGCTTTTAAAGCCGGCAGCGGGCGTCCAAGGCGCGCTCCAGATCAACGCGCCACGGGCTTGAGCCATCGTCATAATGCCGGTTTCGACCGTGGTTGGCGTCGCGCTCGCCGAGGCTGAGCTGGCAAAAGCAATGTGATTACGCAACAGGGAAAGACCAATGCCGTTATTGGTGGAAAAGAACATATCAGCCTGCGCTGTGCTCCAGGTACTCCTCCAGGCCGAAGAAGCCCCGAACCCGTCGATCCGCTGATGCACATTGTTCCAGTCCACCGTGCAGGTTTGCGCCCGGCCCCAGCCGGTCGTCATTGCCAGAGCCAACCCGGATATCAGCAGGCAACGGCCAAGTGTTACATCAGTTTCAATACGGGTCTTCATAATCATCAAGGGACACAACTGAAAATCGTTAAGTCTATCGCGGGCGAACAGTTTGCGCGGGGAATTTGTTCACACCGCAAATTATATCCAACCGACAGATATTGTCCAGCATTAGTTTCATCGTTATGCAAATTTGACTTCCGATAGTCTTGATTTTACACTCCGCGCTGCAAAAGAGCGCAACCCGGATGACTTTTGGTTCCCTCCCCCTTGCGGCCAGCGGCAAAAGGTTACTGCGGGGGTCGCAAACCGGTTGCTCGGAGGATGGTCAGTCCGGGTACGCTGAATGACCTGCATTCAGGTTCCCACCTGGACCAAGTCATTTTCCAGGGCTGGCTGTTCAATTCTCAATTACCGGTTGCTTCCGGTTTCACGATCGATCACTCCCAACAAAAAGCGTCCCCGGCAAACACCGGAGACGCGTTGCACTTAACATTCGTTCATTCCCTTACGGACTGCTGACTCGGTAGAAGTTGATCCCAGCCGAAGCAGTGGTATCCGTGTAGGTATTGGCACTGATGCCGCTCTGCAACGAGGTCCAGGAAACAGGATTCAAGCTGCTGCTTCTCCATACGGTAAAGGTGGGACTGCTTCCACCACTCGAGGTCCAGTTGATCACCGCGTTGTTGCCACTGTGAGTCACACTCGTAATGGTGATTTGGGTCGCCGGACTGGTGTTCGGCGCGGCGTAGAGAGCCATTTGCATCGCGCGCTCGGTGCCGGTGCCCACGCCAACCAAGCCTCCTGCGAACAACTCAGGATCCGGAGTGGCTCGCGCGAGGTACATGGGTGTTATTTCAACGTAACCTCCGCCGGATGCCGCATTGGTGGCAAATCCATCCACGCCGCTCGGATTGCCAGTCACGCTGGCGGGGAAGAGTCCGCTTTGCCACTGGCTGTCCACGCTATTGCGTATCAGCAGGAAGACACCATAGTTGCCGACATTCTGGCCCATGTCGCCGCACTCGATTTCGAGCACATAACTTTGGTACGGCAGGGTCATGCTTCCGGTTATCACCTGCTGATATTGCGGCGGCAGGGTCAACACCAGCAGCTGGTTGGTCGTTCCGGCGCCGCCATTGTTGTTGGTCGTGTAATAAAAGTCCACGTTGGTTCCAAAGATGGGAACACCCAAGGGCGCTGAATCAACATTGGGCTGGAAATTTCTCGGCCATTTTTCAATCGTCGTGGTTGACGTGAAGAAGTTATTCGTAATGTGATATACGTTGAGCGTAAATAACAGGTTCGAACTGCCAATGCCGCGCATCTCTATCCCAACTGCGCCCAACTTGAATGAATTGGTGTTATAAAAGCTCATGCTATTGCAGCGTACGCCGCTTCCCAGGTTGACCCCTTGAAGCACAGGAGCATTGGCGTTGCCAGGTCCGGTGAAATCCAAGTATGACGGATCGGCCCCTTGTGAAGGGTCAAAGCTCGGCGTGTCCGGCGCTGCCGTCAGGACCGGAAGTCCGCCGTTGGCCATCCCGGCCAGGGTCGGCCAACTGTGGGTGGATGAAGTCAACGGATAATTGCTGACGGTGATGACAGGGTTGGGATTCTGGACATCACACGCCATGATCAAATTCTGGTGCGCATTGGTCATCTTCCAGAGTGTGGTGCCCAAAGGCACTCCCGCGAAGGCAGAACCATTGGCGTAGCTCGAGGCGCCACTGGTGGTCTCTTCCAAAGTCAGATCATTGCTGCCACTGCCGGGGATGAACTGCAACCCCAGGAAATAGCTGTGACCATTCGTCAAATATACCTCATCGGCGGTAGCGGGCAGTTTAAACTTGATGATCGTGCTGTTGGTGATGGCGTTGGTGCCACCCGCGGAAAAATTCCAATACCCTCCCGGCGGCGAACTCGGATGCCCGAGCAGGTTGATGGAAGGCGTGGCCGAGTTCTGATTGAAGATCCCAAACTGGGTGGCATTCACCATATTGGTGAAACCCAGGTCGTAGAGCACCAACGTGTAAAGACCGGTGTTGGTTGTCGTCTGGCCAGCCAGATAGAAGTTCCTCAACATGAAATCATGGGTGGGTATGAAGGTTTGTCCGATGATCGAGTTGGTGTTCACCCGAAGCGTGTTTGCCCCGAAACTGGTGTCGCTAATGTTCAGCGTGGCGAAATAAGGCCAGACGGCCGGCGGACCATAGGAAGCGGGAACCGGATTCAACACGGTGGTTATTACATTCGTGGACGGATTGTGAACCAGGTTGGTGGCAAATCCAATTGAGAAACCGTTCAGTGGCACAAATTGGGTTCCACTATAGGAGGTATCATCTTCATATCCGTAAACGGTGGCGGAACCGCTACCGTCGGTGGTAATAAAGAAACTGCCGGAATTTCCGTAAAAAGTGGTTGGCGCAGGCCCGCCAGCGATAGCGTCCACCAACACTTGATTCGTGTTACCACCCGGCTGAAATTCGTTGGTGCCGCCCGGATCGGGATTCACGACCCCCCACCCCACCCGATTTATAAGACCACCGCTGCCGCTGTTGGCCGGATCGTAACACCACGCGGTAATCTCGTAATTGGTATTGGGAGTCAAACCGCTGAAGGATACAACCAGTTGGTCACCCCCGAATCCTACGGGTGTCCAATGCTGAACGAGCAGGAAATCATTCAACATATTGAAATTGGTCCCGCTGCTCAGGGTACCGCGATTGACCACGTCCGGCGATTGTTGACCGAACTGCCAATTGGGAAAGTTGGTATACCAGCCACTGGCGTTGGTAGCGAAGGCGTTGGCGGCGCCGACTTCAACATGCCTTGCCACGATGGACACCGTTACCGGGCCCTGCGGCGTGTTCACGTTGGTATTGATAAAGTTTGATACCGGAAAATTCGTTGTCCACGTCAATGAGAGAGCGGGCGTGGTCGGCGCGGCTAACGGCCAACTTATGAATCCGGCCTGGGGGGTATCACCGGCGAGGTTAACGTCCACCTGCAAAAAAGGCGAATTAACGGCGTCCGCGAAGGCCGTTGCCCCGCAAAGGGTAAGGAACGCGGACACGCAGGCAAATGCCTTGACAATGATATTTGAGGAAGTCTGTTTCATAGGAAACAAGGATGATTTGTTTTTAGTTCGAACTTTAGGTGTATTGGGTAAACTTTGTCACAATGAATTAACGACGTCAATTGATTTTGAATGTACTTTTATCTGATTCGGCGTGGACGGGCTCTCGAAAATGACTCTCAGAGAGGGCCTCTCCCTTCCGTTAATAATCCTTGGTCAATAATAATTTGCGTATTGGTTGTTGCCGCCAAACCACGTCCAAATGAATTGTTTGGAATTGTGAAGGACCACATGACCATCGGCGTAGAGGAGATTGATATTTTGAATCTGCTTTCCATACGGATGACCACCGGCCGGGCTTTTTATTTGGCCCCAAAGCAAGCCCCCGTTGTCTGTTTTATCTCCATCAAAGCACATGTCGGTCATAACCGGATTACTTCCCGCCCACCTGTCCGTAGAATGCAGCGGCCATGGAGTTCCGGTTGACCAACCGGGAATACTTTGGTTCGCTATTTCACCCCTCCACGCGGGAAGCATACCCGGAGGTAGCTTAGCGGCCACTACTGGCCACCAACCCGCATTACCAAATCCCAACTGGCGCGGGATATAGAGAGAATAAAATATGGTGAGGTAAACATGATTATATTCAATCCCTTGTTTTCCGGGAGGATTGTTTAGTTGTGGAAACTGATACGGGCTGGTAATCGAAACACCCGGGTTGGCATTCTTAATGGATTGTAACTCCTGGGACCTGACCGGGCAAAACCACATCGGAACCGTCAACCCATAGGATACCAGGTTGGTGGCCATGGCTGCGTCCACGTCCCAGAGATTGCCCCCGGCATATCCAACCGACATTGGAAACGAAGGCAGCGTGCCCCGGGAATTGTCGGAGCTATAACCATTGACCACCACGCCCCATTGCCGCATATCGGAGGTGCAATTGGTGACCTGCGCCCTGAACTTGGCGCTGGCCAGGGCCGGCAGGAGCATGGCCGCCAAAATGGCAATAATGGCAATCACCACCAGCAGCTCAATCAGCGTAAAACCGTTCCTGGCAGCACTCCGTCCTTCCTGGCGTATTTGGTTCATTGGAATATGCTTATTAACTGTGACACCAATTTTATGCCACCTGATTGAGGATACGATGTTTTTCATGATTTTTCCAGACAACTTTTATTTTATTTCAGTAATTCCCTCCAGCGGTTCTAAGACTGGAAGTGGCGATGAATCAATTTTCCGCCCGGCCTTCGCCAGTCCGTGCCCATTTATCCGTTGGCCATTCTCCCCCGGGAGGGTCCGATGCTCTTCAGGATAGGGAAGAGCGGCAGACAAACCACCGCTCCTGATCGAGTTTTTCTGTTTTTCAGGCATCATCCGGTATTCGCTGGGCGCAACCTGATTGACGGCTTTGAACGTCCGGGAGAAATAAAATGGATCATCATAGCCCAGCGCCGCCGCAACTTCTTTTACATTCAATGAGGTGCTATCGAACAAACGACAGGCATGCTGCATCCGCAAATGAATAAAGTAATCAATGGGCGGACATCCCGTCCAACGTTTAAACAAGGCAGAATAGTGCGAGGGGGAAACGTTTACCGCCGCGGCCAGGGTCGCCACATGCAGCGGCTGGTTCAAGTGCTGCAACATGTAAGAGATGCTTTGTTCAACTTTTTGCGCAACATGGGATTCGCCATTACTGAAGTCTCGCTCGCCCCGTTTGGCTGGCAGGCCAAACGACCTTGGGGCGGTCACCGGCAACCGTTCAATGCCATTTCGCTTCATCTCTTGTATGTCCTCTATCATTTGATTAGTTCGGGCGGCGAACAAATTTGATAATTTACATTCCTTTTTTTGTTTTCTTTGCTTAAGCAATCGATGGCGCGCTAAAGTGTTTCTGGAGTACCAGGGCGACGGTGCCCCGCAGCCGGGATTGCACCTCTGAACCGGCGGGTACGATTCGAGTGGCCGCATGAGTGAAGGAGCGGCGTTTAACCGCCTCGGCTACGATTGGCCCGACTTTGTCCCAGACTCGCGTCACTTCTCCTACCACCATCAACACGTCCGGCGCGAGACCGGTGACCAGCATGGCAATGCCAATTCCCAAATGGTGCGCCATTTGGTTCAGCGCCTTGCAGGCCCTGGGATCGCCTTGCTCCACCAATCGTAAAATGTCACCAAATGGCACAACGGCCATGTCACTCTTGGAGCCGATGGCACCCTTGGGAACCGAGGCGGATTCAGCATAATACCGCACGGCGGCGGCGTTGGAGGCCAGCATCTCCCAGCAACCGCTGTTGCCACAACGGCACTTGGGTCCATCCAACACCTGCGACACATGGCCAAATTCTCCCGCCACACCGGTTGAACCGCGCACCAGCTGGCCGTTCATAATCATGCCCACGCTGATATCATCCGAAACGGTTACCGCCACGAGATTATTCACCCCGTCGATATGTTGTCCCGACCACAATTCGGCCAAGGCACAGGCATTGGCGGCATTTTCCAGCTTCACCGGCAGGCCGGTTTCACGTTCGATCGGCGTCTTCAGATCCAGTTCACTCCAGCCCAGGGTCGGGGCAAAAATCAGCCGTTCCGAGCCAACTTCTATTCTTCCCGGCAAACTGATGCCCACCCCTTCATAGGATTTCTTGGGATGGGCCCGGATTAAATCCGTAATCCGGTGACTCAAACGGGCCACAAACTCGGAGGGATCCCTGGCGGTGGGCATGGATTCGAGCGCCGAAAACTGGCTTTCCATATTGGACACGGCCAAAGTGGTCCTCGCCGGCTGAACATCAACACCAATTACTCCACAGCGATCGGGATTCAGGTGTAGAAAAGTCGGTTTGCGACCGCGCGGCAAATTCCCAACGGCTCCCTCCCTCAACCAGCGGTCCGCAATCAGCCGCCCGGCAATCACCGACACGGTGCTGCGCTGCAAACCCGAAAAGCGCATTAAATCGGCCCGCGACACCGGCTGATGACGTCGCACCAGATTCAACATGATGCGACTGTTGATATCGCGAACGGTTTCGTTGGTCGCCACTTGGAATTTGCTCAAATTTATTTTATGCATTGTTTTTTATGCACAGGACATCATCAAAACACAGATTTTGGGTTGCTTGCTTAGTCAGTTTTCACCCTTTATCCGGGTGCTGTCAAGAATAAAGTTCGGAGTTCGAACAAACCAAATAATACTGGCAGGGCTGTCCGGGCAGAAGAAAGCGCTCGCCCGTCGGCGAGCCGAAAATCGTTACTGCCTGAGAATTAAGTCATTAGGCCTCAAGTCATTCCCCGGTGGAAAAGTACATAAAAGACGTATTTTGAGGGTTGCAGCTTAATTCTTGTCCTTCGCCCTGCTAAAACCGGAGGTACAGGCATTTACGTTCCTAATCCGCGTCAAGGCCAACCCTTGAGTCGGCTGCCCATTCTCGCTTTTAGTCGGTACTCTTCGTTCACAGTTCCGGGCCTTGGAAGGGACCCTCGGATAACCCCGGGGAGATCGCCGGTCATTTTCGGCTTCATGTGGTAACCAGGCCCTGCAGGGCAGCACGGAGATAACCCAGTGCGTAGGCCATCCCCGCGTGCCATGGTGCGGCGCAGCTCATTTGCGGCGTGTGATCGGGTATGATGACGCCTTCAAAATTGTTCCCTTTCAAAATCCGCAGAATGAGCGGAACATCCACGTCGCCCTCGTCAATGAACGTCTCTTTGTAAAACGGCGCGTGCCCGCGCACGTTGCGCAGGTGCACATAAGCCAGCCTGCCCTGCCGGCTGTAGGTGTCCACCGCATCATAAACACTGCCCTCGTTCATCTCGGCCAGCGTACCGACGCAAAATTCAAAGGCGTTCGCCGGGCTGGGATTCAGGTCAATCACCTTTTGATAAAGCTGCGGCTGATAAACCAGGCGGGGCTGGCCACGCATCGTCGGCGTCGGCGGGTCATCGGGATGCAACGCCAGCTTGACACCGGCTGCCTCGGCGACGGGCAGAACCTCCGACAGAAAATTCGCCAGCCGACGCCACAGTTCATCATGCGTAATCGGCGGCACAAAACCTTTGGGCGCGTTGGCATCGTAA
>DATEGR010000326.1:0-3874 GCA_035279985.1 Verrucomicrobiia bacterium | reverse complement strand
GTCCTTCGCCGAAAAGGTATGGTCCGCGCGAATGATGAAAAAGTTCTCCGCCGTCCTTTGCAACTGCGTGAAGAAGAACTGCGCCGAATTGTCTCCAGGAACATATGGCGAAGTTTGTTTCGGCATGAGCCCTGTGTTGAGAAATTTTAGAGTGTTAGGGTCTATGGTGACCTGACACTGGTGTGGGACAGCAGTTGCGATGCAGTTCGACGGGAATTGGTCATTGGCGAATTCGCTCGTAAGAAGTCCGTTCAATGCGTCCGTCGATGGGACGTTAGATATAGTTGTCAGGCCTAAAGTCCGCCGAACACCCTCGTAATCGCCAAAAATAAAAGTATTGTCCTTCTTGATCGGCCCCCCCGCGGATGCCCCGAACTGATTCTGCCGGAAGGGAGGTTTCGGATTCCCATTTGCGTTGTCGAAGAAATTCGCAGCGTCCAAAGCAGCATTGCGGAAAAATTCGTATGCGCTCCCGTGGAAGTCGTTTGTTCCCGACTTGGTGGTCGCGGTGATTACGCCACCCGACGTTCGCCCGTATTCCGCGGAATAGTTGGTGGTCAGAACCGCAAATTCCGCCACGGCATCCGTGCCCAAGTTCCCGCCAAGCACGCTTCCCGGGCCGGCGTTAGCATAGTCGTTGATATTCACCCCATCCAACAAGTAGTTGTTCTGCTGAGGGCGAGCGCCTGAAATCGTAAGCTCGAGGCCCAGGCCTCGCTTGACGCGGTCACTGGCCGTGATCGGCGGCTGGTTCTGGGATTGATGCACGCCGGGCTGCAAGACCGCCAAATCGGTCCACGAACGGCCGTTGAGCGGAAGTTCCTGGACCGTTCGATTTTCAATGACGCCGCTGATGGTTGCGTTCGCGAGGTTGACGGTGGGAGCTTCCGCCGTGACAGTGACTTGTTCGTTGACGCTACCCACCTGAAGCGACAGATTCAGGATCAATTCTTGCCCGACGGTCAAGGTAATCCCTCTGCGCACCAGGGTTGAAAAACCCTTCGCGGAAGCGGAAATCTCGTAGTTGCCCGGTTGGAGGTTCGGCACGGTGAAGGCACCCTCTCCCTGAGTAACGACGTTCGTCATGATTCCAGTTCCAACGTTCGTGACTACGATAGCGGTACCGGGCATCTTGGAGCCGCTGGTATCCGTGACCGTGCCGGAAATGGTGGCTCCTACGACCTGAGCGGAAACCACTGCCGGAAGACAAAAACTCAGCAATAGCGCAAGGGGCAGTGCAATTGACAGACACACCCACCGAAACTTTGAATGATCCATGATTTCAAACTCCTCTCGATTCTTTAGACCCACCCCGACGTGGCCCACTCTAGGAACTCGCCTGAGGATGAATGATTTGTAACCGCAACGGTGATACTAAAGAAGATGTTTGGCTGTCAACACAAAAACTCATGCATCCTGCACAATCGTTTTAGGGAATGAAGCCACGTCACGCGCTGTGATCGATATGCGAAACCCCGCCACAGACAATTCACGGCCCCCGGAAGCGAAAAACGGATGACCCAAGTGGATGAATAACGGTACGCCGGACAGCGTGGGCAAAGCGAGCGTGAACACGTTCCACTCGCCTCGCGCGAGCGAACTCTCACCTGTTGGACTGGTTCCGGCGTCCAAAGAAAAAGATGTTTTCCGGTTTCCGCCGGCGTTTACTCGCGGGGTTGAACGCGAACCAGGTACCCGTTGTAGTCCACATACCACACCGTTACCGGACGCGTGGAGCTGTCGATATAAGTTCTGCGATCGTAGGTGAACGGCTCGGGCATCTGATACACCGTCCAAGCTTCGTTCTTGGGATTGAGGCGGACCACCTGCCGTCCGTGGAGGACCCCGGCCCAAACTTCGCCGTTCTTATCGGGCTGCGCTTCGTAGAAATCGGTGAGCGGGCTGGGTGCGAGCGGCGGCACGAACTCCTGGATCAGGCCCGTTTTGGAGTTGAGTTCGATCAGGGCGCCGTCACCGCCTCCAAACCAGGGATTGTCGTTGGGATCAAAACCTCCGCGCTTGGCGGTAGCCATGTGCTCGCCAGTATTCGCCTTGATCCACTGCCCCGTGCTCAGGTCCATCCGCTCCGCCGTGTTTCCCCAGGCTGGCAGTCCGCCGCCGCCATAGTATTTTCCATCGGCGGAAATCAGGTTGTCGTAACTGAAGCTCACTTGCAGGGGATAGCGCTGGACCACTTTGCCCGTTTCCGGATCAATTTTTCGGACATTAAAGTCGCGGCTGTCCCAGACGTAACCGTCAGGGGTCAAGGAAAAATTGCCAAAGCCGGGCGCATTCAAAGGAACGGCGTCCTCAATCTTGACCTGCGTGACTTTCCCGGTTTGCGGATCGAGGCGGTCGAGATTGTGTCCCCAATTTTCGGAAAACCAGGGGATGTCGTTCTTGTCGATTCTCACGGCGTGCGTGCCGGGCATGGCTTTCGGTGTGAGCGGAATGGTGTATTCCGTCACAATTCCCGTTTTCGGATCGAGTTTTCCAACGACATCCGTCTTATGACTGGTGAACCACATCATGCCCTTGGAGTCGCCCTGCACGTCATGCAGCGCCAGCAGCGATTGGGGCAGTTCGTACTCGGTGACCACGACCTTCGTGGCGGCTCCGCGCGGCCGCGGGAATACGCGCAAAGGGGCATCCTGCGCGTCGGGGCCACGGACTCGCGTCAGGAATTTCACGAGCGTCTCGACTTCCTCGGGCGAAGTGCCGTCACGGCGCGTCACCGAATTGGTTCCGCCGCCGGTGGTGGTTGTTCCCTTGATGCGAATGACCAGCGAAGTGCCGGAATATTGCGTCATGCGGTCGACGATCAGGCTCCAACTGTGCTCGTCATAACGGTTGCGGAAAATTTGCTGCCAGGAGTGGCATGCCGAGCAATTCTTCTGCAGCGTCGCTTTCTCCTGCGCGGTTCCCGGCATATTCCATAGCAATTCGGCGCCGCTTAGCTGACGTTCGATGTCCGGCGTGGCCGGCAGGGCGTCCGTGTCCGACACTCGCTCCAGAACGATGTCATCCAGCTTGGAAGCGCCGTCGACGTGAACGGAATTGATCACGTAGGGTTTGAAGAGCAGCGGCGTGGGAATGCGCAGAACGTAATCGCCGGTTTGCATCTTGGGGAATTCAAAGTTGCCCTGGCCGTCGGTATACACGGTCGTGCGCACCCCGTTCGGTGCGATGAGCTGCACGCCAACGCCTTCGGGAGAATCGCCGCTCGGAATTTTAACGCTTCCCGTCGGGCCGCCGGACAGGCCGCCCGGTACCGTCCACTTTTTCTCCTCGGCGCGATACCACGGATTCGGCCCGGGATTTTCTCCCTCGACGCAGCACTTCCCTTCTTTGATATACGTCACGAGATCGGCGATGTCGGCATCCTTCAAAGTCGTCCCGAACGCCGGCATTCCCGGCCCGCCCGCTTTGATTTTCGCGGCGACGTTTTCCGGCGTCACCGGATCGCCGGACATCAATTGCTCATGCTTGAACAATTCCTTCAGATAAGGACCCGTCTTGGCATATTGGTTGTGGCACATCCAGCATTTGTAAAAGTAAATGTTTTCGCCGCGGCCGGCTCCGCTGTCCGCGATCACGCGATACGTGTCGAGGCGCGCGGAACGCTGGTAATCGTCGGTGTGCACCACGTTGGGCGATGCCGCGTCGGCGCGCGGAGGCGCCGCGTGAGACCGGCTGACATTTCCCACTACGAGCAAGGCCAATCCAATCGCGATGGTAGCCAGAATAGTGATGCGCGTGTGGATAAGGCTTTGATTTCTCATGGTGTCCCCCGTTGTCGGCAATCGCAAATCTGGGCGGACTGCTCCGCCATCGCAGAATACTATGATTAGCTATAGTTCATTAATCAAAAACT
>DATEGR010000325.1:0-13669 GCA_035279985.1 Verrucomicrobiia bacterium | reverse complement strand
GACGGCGTGGCCGGCCACGACACGGTCAGGACACTGTTGGTTTGCGTGATGGAGAGTGCCGGGACCGGTGAAATCTGCGACAGGATGAGGGCGCTATAAGGCCCGACGGTGATGTTGCCGGTGGCCGGGCTGCCACTGACCGTTACGACCGAGCTGCCGATATTCCCATAGTCCGGGCCGTACGTGGTGGAGTCACTGTTAAGCTGGACATACCAGGTGCCGGCTGCCGGAAAGGTCAGGGAATAATTATTGATGGTGTTGCTGGTGAAATTGCCGGCCACGACCGCGCTCTGATTCGGGTTGGCGGAATTCCAGCGGTTAAAAGCGATCAGCTTGTTGCCGTTGTCCACAGCGAGCATGGTGCACCGGTCGCCTTCCAGCCCCGGCGTCAAACCCTGCAAGTTCCGGCGGGCACCGATGAGATCATGGTAAAACCGCACGATATAGCTGTAGGTGTTCGTCTTGCTCCAATCCACGTTCCGACCTGAATTGAACTGCTGGTTTTCGAGCATCTCCTGACCCTGGAAAATCATCGGCACGCCGGGCGCCGTGAGCGTGACGGCGGCGCCGAGGGTGGAAAGCTTTCTGGCCCGATAACTGTTGGGCGTGACCGGGTCAATGGCCGTTGGAAGCCGGACATGAGTGGAGCCGTTCAAATCGCCGACCACGTCGTGCGATTCCAGGTAAGCCACCCGCAACAAGCTGGCCGTGCCGCCGTAGCTGACGTTGTTCTGCACCGCGTTGGCGATCGTGCTCATGTTGCGGTTGGCATCCACCATATTGGTCAGTACCGGTGTGAAATTATACGGGTAGCCGGTGTCCCAGGAGCTGTCGAACCCCCAGTAATTATACACGTCCTCGGCAATGCTGATCTTGCCGGGGTAATTGGTATGAATCATGGCGTTGATAGCGTTGACAAGATTACCGGCAGTGGGAATGTAAGTGCCGTCGTTGCCATGCGTCAGCGTGTACACCGAGTCCCAGCGGAACCCGTCCACGTGACATTCGCCCAGCCACATGGCGATGTTGTCCTGGATGAAACTGGCCACTTGATTGCTGCTGACATTGGGCCGCGTGGCGCCGTAGGGCGTGTTTTGCAGGTTGAAGTTGCTTTGAAAGAAGTAAATCCCGCCGCCCCCGACCGAGTTGGTGCCGGACCAGCCGTCAAAGTTCCACATATCCAGCAGACTCGGTCCGTAATGGTTGTGGACGACGTCCAGCAGCACGGCGATGCCGCGCGCGTGGCAGGCCTGGACAAAGGTCTTGAGCGCATCCGGTCCGCCATACTGGGCGTTGTCCGCCGCGAACAACTGGGCCGGGTCGTACCCCCAACTGTTGCCGCCGTTGCCGAACTCCATGATTGGCATGAGCTCAACCGCATTGATTCCGAGATTCTTCAGGTAATCCAGCTTGTTCGTCGCGGCCACAAACCGGCTGGGCGCCGAACTGGCCGGAAAGGTGCCCATGTGGAGTTCGTAAATGAACAAATCTTTCAGCGGCGGATTGGTGAAATTGTCGCCGTTCCAGTTGAAGGCGGCCGGGTCGTAAATAATGTCGTTATTCCCGCTGCCACCGCCGGCATTGACCACCCAGCGCGCCCGGGGGTCGTGTTTGTAATTACTGCTACCGTTGTAGGTAAGGTAGTACTTGTACTGCTGGCCGGGCGAAGCGCTCGGTACGTCTGCCGACCACACGCCGGTCGGAAGGCCGTTGGACTGTTCCTCGGCCAGCGGCGTCGCCGAAGTGGACCAGCCGTTGAAGGCACCCGGCGTGGTTACGTTAGTGGCATTGGGCGCCCAGACCCGGAAGGTCACTCCCGTGCCGGACGCATCGTGATAGGGCGTGGAGCCCCAACCCGAACGGGTGGACTGCGCCCGGGCGGTCGCGGCCACCGCAAATGCGGCAAGGACCAGGGTCAAAGCGACAATACGCAATCTTGAACCTGCGGTATTCCGACCGGCCGCCAGGTTTGAACTTCGTTGGAACATCGTTAGATCATAACGCACGGCGACGCCTGGTGCCACCACATGAACATGGGGATTTGTCATGATTTTGCCCGGAACGCGGCGTTTCCGGGTTCCGCAGTGCTGAAATAACGTCATTGCGCTTTGACCTGAGGTTCGGTTTTCATCGGGGCAAATCTGTGCGAACCTGTGGCCGGATTTGAAATGATGAAAAACTATTCCGCCGATTTTGCCTCCGTCACGCTCTGGGTGGTGCTGCTGGCAATCTGGCCGGTCAGTCTGCCTGCCCGTTTGGCCGCCGACACCGCGTCGCCGACCGCATCTCCTGTCTTTGACTATGCCGAACCCAAACTGCTCACCGGCACCCTTTATGCCATCGGGTCAGATCGCAAAAAAATTCTTTACACCTTCCGGCGGATTGCCACGCGCTCCGGTTCCAGGGTCCACATCGAGCGGCAGTTTCTGGCTACCAACGGTGACGTGGCCGCAGTGGAAACCGTCCTTTATGAATCCAACCAGCTCGTCTCGTTTGAGATGCAGGATTTCCAGGCCCGGCTCTCCGGTGCCATCCACATCGAGCCGGATCGGGAAAACCCGGCCCGGCAAAAAATCTTTATCGGCTACGCGCACGGCCTCAACCCGCCCAAAGGCCACGCCCGGACGCTTCAGCCCGACACCGTGATTGACGACACCTTGTATCCCTTCATGCTGGCCCACTGGGATGACTTGCTGCGGGGCCGCGTCGTCGAGTTCCACTTCGTTTCCCTGGATTGGGAACGTACCTTTGAATTCGAGCTCGTGAAGACCGGAGAATCCTTGACGCACGGCCAACCGGTCGTACAAATCACGATGAAACCCGTCAGCATGTTCATTTCCCGGTTGGTGAAGCCGCTCCTCTTTACCGTGCAACAGAATGGCCCGCACCGCATCCTGTCCTACACCGGGCGCACCACGCCCCGCACTCAGAAGGGCAAATCCTGGAAATATCTGGATGCCGAAACCGTCTTTGATTACCAGCCGGAATAAATCGCGAAACACACGGAAAGGTGGAAATCCGCGAATTGCACAAATTTTCACGAATTCATTTCTCCCGGAAGTTGTTCGCGTGAATCAGCGAAATTCGCGGATGCAAATCTATGCGGTTCTGTGGCCGGAACCTGGGTCCGCCTGTCACTGCGATTGCACCCGGAAAAACTCGGTCGCGTTCGTCAGCGGCAGCGACACGGTTTGCAGGCTTGTCGTCGTCACGTTGTTCCAGCCGCCCGCCGGCAGCGCGCCTGATTCCTGCACCACGAACGGCGCCGTGCCGCCCGTCCAGCCCAGATTCACGTTTGTCCCGGATAACGCGAGGGACAGAGTGACGGCGCTCGCAGCTGTGAACACGACCGCATCGTAGGCCACGGCGTGCACGCCGTCGGCGGCGCTCAATTCCAGTGTGTAAACGCCCGGCGCGCTGAACGTCGCGGTTGTATTCGTCAGCGCCGGGTTGCCAAACGTCACCGTGCCCGGCCCCGAATACAGCTTCCATTGAACGACCGGCGGTGGATTCGAAAAGGCAACCACACCCCGCAGCGGCACCGGCACACCCACGGGCACCGCCTGGTCCGGCCCGGCGTTCGCCACCGGCGCGCCCGGCGACCGGGGCCCTTCATTCGGGCCCGTCGTTTGGATGACCTCGAAATTCGTCGCGCTGATGCTCGTCAAATCGTTGAAACAACCCGCCGGCCAGCGATCATCCGGCGTCACCGAAATTGAAAAATAATTGCCGTTGTCGGCCACCATTGCGCCGTATTTTTTCAGCCCGGCCAGCACGGCCTTTTCCTCCCGGGTCCAGCCGGAGGGCACGACGAAGGTGGACTTCAAGCGCAAGCGCTGGCCCATGGCCGGGTAATTACCGCTCGTGAGGCTGCTCGCGTAATGCGTGGCCGGATAAATGTAGGCCTTGAGCGATTTGGCCACGACCAGCCGGCAGGCGTGCTCCACCATGCCGCGCTCGGCTTCATCATAACGCACCAGCGCCGGGAACATCGGGAAACCCGCCGCATCACCCGAAGTCAGGCCTGCGGGCCGCAGCCCGTTGGTGTTCAGGTTGAAAATCGCGCCGTTGGCGGCCTGCCAGTTGGTCCCCACCAGTTGCGCCTCCCAGGTTTCAAAAATAAAACCCGCACCCGGCTGGACGACGATGGAATGCCGGTCGCCACCGCTGTTGGTCTGCCATTGATACAATGTCTGGCTGCCGGTCCCCAGCGGCCAGCTCTCGATGGGCATGTTCGTCGGTATCGGATACAGACCGTAGGGATAAGTCCCGCCATTGAGGTCGGAGTCATCGGGATAGGTCACGAACTGGATCGGCACGAGCGGCTGGTTGTCCGGCACCAGCACATAATTCATTTCGAACTCGGGCGTCAACACCGCCCGGTTCGTGTGCAGGTCCATGATGATTTGCGCAATCATCGCGGTCGAATTCGACAGCACCGGCCGGTTGGAGATGCATTCGTTCCACGGATTGGTCACCGGAAAAATCTGCAGGGCCGACACCACGGCGTCCGCGTTGTTGGTGTTGAACAGGATGGCATTGGTCACCACCGACAACGGGGCCAGAATGCGACCCTCCTGATTGATGCGTTCCGCGCCGGCAGACCGGCAAATGCCGGACAAGATCATCAGAACGAGTCCTCCCGTTACAACCGGATGCTTCATAAACGTGGTGAAAATATTGCCGCCCCCGGATTGCAGCAAAAAGAACGCCAGCCCTTAAACCTCGGAAAACGCCGGAGCCACAAACGGGATTTCAACCCATCTGACAAACTGGCGGCCAAACCCGCCTGATTTTTAACCAGCGACGGGCACGTTAAACCGCGTAATAAAATCCGTGAACATCTGCATTTATCTGTGGCTGAAACCGTGCGTTCTCCGTGTTTCCAAGGGTTATAACCATCATGTTCGTGAATTGGGCGTGGTTCGCGGTTTGAAACGTTCCTGCTCGCGTTGTCTTTCCGGCGTCCGGACGGTCAATAAATCCGGTTAAAACCACCGCAACTCGCCGGAAGCGCCGGTGTTTGCCTGCTTGTGAATCAACCTGAACCCTCGTCCGCCATGAAAACCATTTCAATCCTGACCTTCGCCCTGTTCCTGGCCGTGGCCGCACCGGCCCAACCCCCGATGACCCCGCCGGCCCAACCTCCCATGGCTCCGCCGGGCCAACCCGCGTTCCAGCAGCGCCTGCAGGCCATCATCTCCAGGCAGGACGCGCCGCCCGCTGTTGCCGCGAAGGAACCCGTCAATTATCTCATCCGCGTGGAACGGAAGGAGCCCAAGGGCGACCCGAAGTTTCTGGAAGTGCTGACCACCGACGGCAATTTCAATCTGGACACCATCCAGAAAACCTCCGTCAAAATTAATAACAACGACATCCCCGTCACCCTCAAATTCAACGGCACCCTCAGCACTCTGGACGATCAGAAGGCCCGGCTGCAATTGTTCCTGGGCCGCACCGTGCCCTATGTGACCGGTAGCTACGGCGTCGGGCTGGGCACATCGGCTTCCTACAGCCAGTTGAATGTCGGCCTGCAATCCACCTTCATCGTCACCTTCGGCAAATCGCTCGTCATTCAGAACGATGAAAACGGTGAAATCTCCGTCCTGGTCAAGCGCCTGAAGGATTGAAGCCGCCGGGCACACCAAAATTTCAACCACGGGTTCGCACGAATTAACACGGATCAGTTCGGGCAGCCAAACGGCGCAGAAAGCACAAATTTGAGAATCCGCGTTCCCCCCGTTTCGTCTCCGCGGCGGCGGTTTCCAACCTATTCCATCCGCCACGGGGAACGCTCGTGCCAATGACGCAACGCGTCGGTCGCCCAGGCGGTGGACTTGTCCGTGTGACAGGCATTGCAGGCGTTGGGGATGTGATACTTGTCCGTCATCGCGGGGGTGATGAAGGCAAAAGTGTGGGCATGCACCTTCACGTCGCCCAGCGTGATTTCAATCTGCGGCATGTGACAATCCACGCACCGGCTGCCGGGTGTGCCGGCCTTGTGATGCGTGTGCTCCTCCAGTGTCGCCGTGCGCGGCCCGTTTTGCGACATCGGCCCGTGGCAGTCCAGACACAACTGGTCCGCCGGTTTGCGCAATTGCGCGTAGTTCGTCGTGCCATGGACATCGTGACAACTGAAGCAGGTGATGCCCCGGCGATACATGACACTCTGCACAAAGTCGTTTCCCTGCATGCGGTTCTTGTGCGCCGTCCCGTCCGCGAAATGCGTGAAAGTCGTTTCGCCCAGCGTGTGGTCTTCCAGCTTCCAATAATCCTGCAACGGCAACCCCACCCGATAACCCACCGGCCAGTCGTAGTATTTCCCTTCCATGGGCACCGTCCGCGGCCGGCCTTGCGAATGGCACTGGATGCACGTGTCGTTGGCGCTCACGTAATCCGCCGTCGCCGGGTTGAAAATGTTGCCGCGGCCCGGATGCGCCACGTGCTCGCTGCCCGGGCCATGGCAGCGCTCGCAGCCGACGTTCCATTCCACCACCTGTTTGGTGTGGATGTCGTACCCGACCGAATGACAGCCGTCGCACGTGGGACCGGTGGGGCGTTTCATATTGTCCGGCGGGTAATACGGCGCCCACCAGTCGGCGTTGGTCGTCGGCACAAAATAGGGACGCCACACCTGGTGCGTAATGTCCCACTGCACCGGTTCCGGATAATAATCATCGCCGATTTTGGTGAAATAGCGCTGCTTCCAGACACTCCCGTAAATCAGCGCCACGTCCGCCTTCGAAAATTTGGCGATGGGATTCGTGGCCACATCGGCGAGAAAAGCGTCGGGATGCGACCGCGGGTCCCGGACCACGTTAGCCATGGGCGTTTTCGACCAGCGCTCGTAGATGTCCTCGTGACACGGCCGGCAGGCCAGCGACCCGGTGTAATGCGCCGTGGCCAGGGTCCGTTCCAGACCGGCTTGCACCGCGGCCGGGGCCGGTGCGCGGAGGCTGCGGATGAACAGCACCAGTTTCCAGAGGTCGTCGCCCTGTTCTTCACGCGGATTGCCCCAGGCCGGCATGCCCGTGAGCCGGACGCCATTCCGGATGACATAATGAATCTCCCCGTCCGATAAATCCTGCGTGGGCGGCATGCGCAAATCCGGAGGCTTGGGATAAAGATTGCGTCCAATCTTCGTCTGCCCGCTGCCGTCCGCGCCATGACAGCCGGCGCAACGCGCCAGGAAAAGCTCATTACCCGCCCTCACGTTCTCCGGTGTGGCCGGCAACGGGTTCTTCTCCTTCACCGCGCCGGCGGGTGTGGCCAGCCGCCGCGCCGCCCGCGCCATCACCTTCTCCAGCGCCGAAGGTTCGGCCGCCGCGCTGAACCCCCGCCGGATGAGAACGATCCCATAACCGGCCACAATGATCAGCACGGCCACGATGGCCAGCAATATCAGTCGGCGGCGTTTCATGCGCGTCTGGTTGGTGGTGCAACACTAAAACCGCGCGCCGGGGTACTTCAAATGAATTTGTTGTCATAAAAGTTTTTCCCGAAGATTCCCTTCGTGAAAATTTGTGCAACCTGCACGCGATCCATCGGTGTTCGCGGATGAATTCCTCGTTTGCTCCGTTTGCTTCTGGTTCAGAACGAAAAATCTGTGTCCCTCGGTGGCTGAAACCCCGGCGTCCGGACGGTTCGGTTTGCCGGTAGCCCGGGCCCGAAGCGCGACTGACGGCATCCGACCTGCTGTAATCGGGCCGTTATGGGCACAAACAACCGATACCGAGGCCGAACGTCCGGGCGACAATCCGTGATCGCCCTGGCGGTGATTTCCCTGGTCGCCCGGCTGGCTTTTGCCGGGTTAACCGGCAACGCGGCCCCCCAGACGAATTCCCCGGCGGCCTCGTCCGCAAATTCATTGCCGTCGAAAATAATGACCACCGATGGGATGGTTTACAAGTCGGTCAGACTCTTGAAAATCGCACCGGACGGATTGCTGGTCGAATATCAGCCGGACGCCGGCGGCCTTGGATTGACCAAGCTCAAATTCGCAAAGCTGCCCGCCTCACTCCAAAAGCAATTTGGTTACGATCCGCTCAAAGCTTCCGCCTTCGAACAGGAGCAAGCCCAGGCGATGGCCGAACTGTCACAAAAAATGCGGCAGGACCAAAAGGACAGGACGGCCGTGCTGGAGGATATGTCCCAACGGCCTAATTTGAACGGAGCGGTTTCGGTGAACAGTTCCGATCCCACGGTCACTTATGCGTATTACGTTCCCGGCCAGAAACCGGAGGAAGTGGGCGAATACACCGCCGTCACCGAGCCGCACTTCACCTGTCATGCCGATTTCACCTTTCATGCGCAGCAGAGTGGCCCCGGGCGACCGGTCCGGCTGTCCGTCGAGACGGTGACGATTTCATTGGGATTGTCCTGCCATATCATCGAGCCCGCGCACCCGTATGAATTTGTCAGCCGGCACGAAGAAGGACATCGGAAAATAACCGAATACTTCTATCACTTCGGACCGCAAGTGGCCAATCGCCTCGGCGAATCCATCATTGGCCGGGAGTTTTTCACGGGGGCAACGGATGCGGATGACGCCCGGGCCCAGGTTCTGCCGCAGGCGAAATACCTGGTCGAAGGCGAGTATATGTCACGCGTTTACGGACCGGCCATGGAAGCAAACCGGTACTACGATCAACTCAACGACCCGGAAGGAGTCCACGTTGACGTGGACCAGGCCGTGCAACAGGCCATCGCGAAGTATGCTAACCAGGTTGACCTCCAAAGCCCCATCCCGGCCGGCCCGCCGCGCAGCTTCCCGCCCACCGCCCGGTCATTCCAGTGATTCGTTTCGGAAACCTTCAACCTGCCGATGGTGTGCCAAGGGAAGAATCTTAACCACAAAGAGCGCATAGTTAAAGAAAACCCCTGCGCTCTCTGCGGTTAAAGTCTTCGCGTCCTTCGCGCCTTGGGGGTTAAGGCTGATTGAAAGTTGAGCGTTGAATGTTTTTCTCGGGCCGCTTTTGCGCCTTTTGTTCTTCTTCGCGGCAGAACCCTTGGCGTTCCCCGTTGGATGATTGCTGAATTCACAGAGCCGTAACAAAAGACTTCTTGATCTGAGCGGCGTGCGGGGTTTTAATCGGCTCAGAGAGAGGAGGTACGGCTTGGATTGAGCCGTAAAAAACCATGCAATTTTCAGACTTTATTGGCAAGATTTTGTTCCCGCAACAACGCTACTCGGAGCGGCGGCAAAACGTCAAATTACTCTTAACGGCCACGTCGCTTATCCTCATTGCCCTTCTCGTCGGCCTCGTTTTCATCCGGAAAGAGATCGGCCACAACAAGCTCAATCCAGAGCCGCAATCCGTTGTTAAATCACCAGTTCAGTTTTAGTTTGCGCGTTTCCTCCTGTTCAAGTTTTGTCTTTCTGTTCTGCGCCTTCTGTCCACCTTCCGTCTCGATATATCGGGACCACGGAGGGCGGGTGCCTCTTTGCGGAAAAAATCTGTGCGCTCTCTGCGTTCTTTGCGGTCACGGTCTGCCCGCGTTCTTAAAAACCCCGTTCAAAAAATCAATAATCCCCGGTTGGATTCTTGGCGCTGAAAACATCGGACCATCATGGCCGGCTTTATGCACCATAATGAGTTCATTGTCCACTCCCGCCCGGTTCAACGCGACGTGCAATCGCTGGCTCTGGGCCACGGGCACCAGATCGTCTTCGTCGCCTTGCAGGATCAAGACCGGCGGAGCGGCGGCGCTCACATAAGTGATGGGGCTGGCGGCTTTGGCCCTGGCGGCGGCCTGGTCCAACGGCGCCCCCAACAGTTTGGGCCCGGCATCCTGCCACGTTGCAATGCCCCGCTGGGCATGAATCGCCTCGAGATCAGCCGCCATGCCGTTCAAATCCGTCGGGCCGAAAAAATCCAGTATCGCCAGCGGCTTGATGGCGGGATTGGCGCCAAACTCCCGTTCCTGGCGGGCCAGACCCAACAGCAACGCCAGATGTCCGCCGGCGGACCCGCCGCCCACCACGAATCGCCGCGCATCCACCCCGTAATCAGCCGCATGCGCCAGGATGAAATTCATCGCCGCGTTGCAGTCCTGAATCTGCGCCGGAAACGGCGCCTCCGGGCTGTAGCGATAATCAATGCTGGCAATCGCGTAACCGTGCTGCACCAGATATTTGACGTTGTCCCACTCCTTGCTCCCCGTCAGCCACGCGCCGCCATGCATCCAAATGACCAGCGGGAAGGGTCGGACGCCATGCTTCCGGGGGAGGTAAAGATCGAAGTTTTGATTCGTCGTCGGATGGCTGACATAGGGAATGTTTCGTTTGACCGTGGCTTCACCGTAAGGGCTGTCGGCGGGCAGCGTTTCGAGCGCAGCGGGAGCGTTGGTCAACACCGGTTGCGCCGGCGATCCCAAAGCCGGCAACAACATCAACGCCAGGACCAGGCGGAAGTAAGCAATGGTTTTCATGAACGGCAAAATTCTACCTGAGCCCCAATTTTTTTCACCCGGAATTTTTCGGCCGCCAAAAGGCGCATGAATTTCAACCACGGATGGACACGGATAAACACGGATTAGAAAACCGGGAGGAGCTGGTAGGGTCATCGCGCTGCGATGACCGGACGGCGCAGCGCGCCGTCCCTACCCACGATGAAAAATAAATATCTGCGTTCATCCGCGTCCATTTGCTGTTAAAAGGTTTGTGCCTTCTGTGCCTTTTTGCGGCAAAAGATCCGTGTCCATCTGTGTTCATCCGTGGTTAAACAGCCTTTTGCCTTTTCGCGTGTTTCGTGTTTTTCGCGGTTAAGAACCCTGGCGGCCCTGGCGGTTAAAACGCTTAATCTGGCCCGACGATTGCTTGAGAAAGGAGCGTGCCGGAGGCTTATGCGCGGCAAAAATGAAATCATTTGCCCCACGAGCCCGCCGACGGGATTAGATAAAACGACAAAACACAAATGACCCGGGCCACCAGGCCCGCACAATGCTATGAACGATCAGGAAGAAAGAAATTATATATCCGTCGGGTCCTGGATGGGCATGCTGTTCGTCACCGCCATACCGGTGGTTGGTTTGCTGATGGTTATCGTCTGGGCCTTCAGCGGTGAGAACGAGTCGCGCAAGAATTATTTTCGGGCCATTCTTTCGTGGATGTTAATCGCGGTGGTATTGTGTGTGGCTCTGGTCCTGGTGGTCGGGTGGCTGGGCGGCGGGCCGGCCATTCAGAAGTTTATCTCGGACCAACAGCATCTGGCGCATCCCCAATGACCGCCGGCCGGCTCCACCCATGGAGCCGCCAAAAGGCATAAAAAGTGCAGAACAAATTGAACCGCAGATGAACGCGGATTAAAAAACCGGGAAGAACCGGTGGGGTCATCCCGCTGCGATGACCGGACGGCGCAGCGCGCCGTCCCTACCCGGGATGAGAAATAAATCTGTGTTCATCTGTGGCTTGAATCTCTGCGCTCTCTGCGTTCTTTGCGGTAAAATCCTGGCGTCTGCCGCGCCCGGGCGGTTGAAAATTTCCGCCGCCGGCCGCCGACACATCTTGCCTGCGGCACGCCCGGTTGGCCATTATACGCCCATCCGATGACCAAACCTCGTGCCGTATTAATTTTGACCGCGCGCCGGATGGTGCTGCTCGCGCTGTGGCTGTCCCTCCTCCCCGCGGGCCTGGCCGGCGACGCCGCGCGCCCTGCCACCACCGCCGCGTATGACTATGCCGAACCCAAGCTGCTCACCGGCACCCTTTATGCCATCGGCTCGCATCGGCAGAAAGTTCTCTACACCTTCCGGCGCATCGCCGTGCAGTCCGGGGCGGTCGTCCATGTCGAACGCCAATTTTTCCGCACCAACGGTATCCTGGCCGCCGTGGACAAGGTCGCCTATAAATCCAACCGGCTCGAATCCTACCGGATGCAGGATTTCCAGGCCCGGGTCTCCGGCGCCGTCCGGGTTGCGCCCGACCCGAAAGATCCGGCCCGGCAACAAATCTTCATCAGTTACGGGCCCGGCCTGGTTCCCCCCATAGGCAATGCGCAGAATCTACCGTCCGATATCGTGTATGACGACACGGTGTACCCGTACATGATGGCCCACTGGAACGCCCTGATGCGGGGCGACATCGTCAAGTTCCACTTCATTTCCTTTGAATGGGAGCGGACCTTTATGTTTCAGTTCGTGAAGACCGGCGAATCCGTGCAGCACAACCAATCCGTCGTCCAGATTACGATGCAACCCAGCAGCATGTTCATTGCCCCCTTTATGGATCCGCTCAGCTTTACCGTGGAAAAGGCCAGCCCGCACCGCGTCCTGTCCTACATCGGACGCACCACACCCCGCATCCAGAAGGGCGACTCCTGGAAATACCTCGACGCCGAAACCGTCTTCAATTATCCAGCGACAAATGGGTCCAGATGAAAATTCCGCAGTTAAGAACCTGCGTTCATGTGCGGTTAAAACTTTTGTTCAACAGGAGCAAACAGAGAAAACAGAGACCTGCTTGAAGGGACAAAAGAATAAATCTCCATTTCCTCCGCCTGCTCGCGAGGTGTCGGCGTTTTCTCCTGTTTAAGTTTTGTCTTTCGGTCCCGCGCCTTTTTGTGCCTTTTCGCGGCAAATATCTGTGTTCATCCGTGTTCATCTGTGGTCAAAAAGTCATTTGCTTTTTCGCGTATCTGGCGTCTTTCGCGGTTAAACATCTGCGTCCATCCGGGTCCACCCGCGGATAAGAATCTTTTGGTGCCCCTGACAACCGCGCCATTTTGGTCTGGACAAAATGTGTCCTGGAATCGAGTTTTACTCCAACGTGTAAAAACACCGGAATTCTATGCAGCCCAAAAGCCTGTTCAGCCTGGCGCTCATCTGTCTCGCGGCCGGCCGTTCCTTGTCCGGCGACCTCACCACGCTTGACGGGCAAAAGTACCAGGACATCCGGGACGTGTCCTTGAAACCCAATGGCCTGTTCTTTGTGACCGGCGAGGGAGAGTCGATGCGGGGCGTGACGGTCGCCTACACCAATTTGTCGCAGGCCACCCAGGATCAATATCACTGCGACTCTTATGAACTGGCGATGGCTTTTGCCCGACAGAACCAAGGGATTTATCTGAACAAAAATCTCGCCTTCTCGCTCGACCAGTTGGATGCCGCCAAGAAAAAAGCCGAGGCGGAGCACAAACTGCTGGGGTTCATACTGGTCTGGGACAGTTTCTTTCATCCGGCCGGGCCTCCGGCCCGGCCGGTGGGGGATTACAGCGAGAACGCTTTGGCGCACTTCTACGATGTCTTTCACGACAACATGGTGCTCGTGTTTGTGCGGCATGAAAGCGAACTCGACAAGGTTCCTCCCGCGGTGAAACGAGGCTTCGGCGGCTCTGACGAAGGTGGCTACGCTCCGAGCATGGCCGTGGTCACGGCGGATTGCTCGCACTTCATCTGCGAAGTCCCCTACAGTAAAAAGAATTTCGCCGGCCGCGAGCAGATAATGCGGGACAGAATCGCGGTGATAAAAAAATTCCTGGCGGAAAACGGGGGCAAATAAATTATATCCTGCGCCCGGGTCGAGCGCGGCGTGGGTTTGCTTCGAAAAAACGGACAAAGGAATTGAGTCATTTGGTTAGTTGTTTTGGAGTTCGAAGTCAACGGGCGAATGGTAATCCAACGCGCTATGGGCGCGTTGGCGATTGTAGAAGGTTTCGATGTAATCGAAGAT
>DATEGR010000324.1:0-22327 GCA_035279985.1 Verrucomicrobiia bacterium | reverse complement strand
AAGATGACCTTCACTTTTGCCCCGTGCCGGTGCGCCTCATCGCACACGGTTTTCACGTCACGTTCCACGTAATCCCAATCCCCGCCCAGCGCCTTGCCGAGGTTGATGACCATGTCAATTTCCACCGCGCCATCCCGGCAGGCCAGCTCGGTTTCGTAACGCTTGGATTCAGTTCGCGAATTACCGTGGGGAAATCCGATGACGCACCCGACGCGCACGCCGCTCCCCGCCAGCAGTTCGGCGGCGCGCTTGACGGCGTACGGTTTGATGCAAACGGATGCCACGCCGTATCTCATCGCAAGTCTGCAACCGTCCTCCAATTCCCGGTCCGTCAGGGTCGGATGCAGCAGCGAATGATCAATCATCCCGGCCAGTTGTTGATAGGTGTATTTCACAATGTGCTAATCCTATTCCAATCCGCCATAAACGTAAATCGCCCTTTGCCTTGAAGCGAATCTTCTACATCAATATGTTTCGCACGGCGTCAATGAACGCATGGACCGTGGCGGGCACGGCCAGATTGCCACTGCGCCGCCAGCTTAAGGAAAAGAAAAAGCCAACGGCGACGTGGATACACGGCAACAGGACAATGAGTCTCATCAACTGCGGAATTCCGGTCACGCCCGCAATCGGCAGATGCCACCAGGCCCACAACGTGGAGACGAAAATAGCCGTCCACCATTGGCCCTGGTCGCCCGGTTGAAAAACATGCGAATCCAGCGCGCCGCGAAATACAACCTCTTCCAGCACAAAACAGACCGGCACGTAGAGCAGAAAACTTTGAATACCGGTCATGGCCATGGCCCCAGTCAACAGGATTGGTTTGTGTGGCATGGCCCAACGGATAAAAGCCCCCAGCAACATGGTGCCGCTGCCGATGGCCCCGGCGGTCAGCATGCAAAATCCCAGTTCTTTCCAGGTTCGTTTCGTGAACCGGCAGAAACCGAACGCCGCGCCAAATGCCCCGACGATACAACACACATACCACAGGATTTCCGGCGTGTGGGACAGCGGGAACGCCAATCGGCAAGTTTGAATCAATCTCACCGTCGGCAAAATCGCCAGGCCAAGGCCCAAAATAATTCCCACAACACTTAACCGAAAACTTTCTGCGTCACGAATCCAAAGCGTCACCAAAGGTTTTTTACGCACCACCAGTTGAAATATCATCACCAGTGGAACACCCACCACCAGATAGGTGTCTCCATCCAGATGAAACAGCCAGCCAACCGCCATCCAGAGGCCGACGAGAACGACCACCTGAATGCAACGGACAAGCTGGCTCGACGACGAAGTCGTATGGAGCTTGGGTGGTTGTTCAGGCATCGCTTCGGTCATGGGTTGGACTGCACTCTGCCTTTTTTCAGATACGCGGCCAATCACTTTCCGCGCAGTGAATTTTCCAGGAGCAGCACATTTTGAATTTTTTGGCAGAGCAAGCGTCCTCGCGAGCCGGCTTGTCATAGCCTTGCCCGACCGAACCCTGCCAGCCGGAATTTTCTCGTGACATTCCAAGCGGGCACGCGTAGTTTTTCACCATGCCCATCACGTTCCGCCAATGGGGCACGGATTTGGACGCCAACGCACGCCAGCAGATGGAGAACGCCTGCCAGTTGCCCGTCTCCGTTGCCGCGGCACTCATGCCCGACGCGCACGTCGGCTACGGCCTGCCCATTGGTGGCGTGCTCGCCACCGACAATGCGGTCATCCCTTACGCCGTCGGCGTGGACATCGCCTGCCGGGTCAAGCTGACCGTGCTCGATTTGCCCACTGACTGGTTGCGCCGCCGCGAGACCGACCTCATCCGCGCCATCGAGGCCGAGACGCGCTTCGGCATCGGCTCGGAATTCAAACACCGCCGCACGCATCCGGTGATGGACGCCGACTGGTCGGTCAGCCCCGTCACGCAACGTTTTCGCGACAAGGCGGCCGCGCAACTCGGCACCAGCGGCAGCGGCAATCATTTTGTCGAGTTCGGCGAATTCACCGTTGAGGACAAACAACTCGGCCTCGCACCGGGCACGTATCTCGCCCTGTTGAGCCACAGCGGCAGCCGCGGCACCGGCGCACAGGTCTGCGATTATTACAGCCGCCTTGCCCGCGCGAAGCACAAGGATTTGCCGAAGGAACTCAGTTACCTCGCCTGGCTCGATCTTGATTCCGACGAAGGCCGGGAGTACTGGGCGGCGATGGAATTGATGGGTCAATACGCCTCCGCCAATCACCAGCTCATCCACAAACACCTCGCGCGGCATCTCGGCGCGGGCGTGCTGCTGGACATTGAGAACCATCACAACTTCGCCTGGCAGGAACGCCACGGCGGGCGCGACCTCGTCGTGCATCGCAAAGGCGCGACCCCGGCGGGCGCGGGCGTGCTGGGTGTGATTCCCGGCTCGATGGCCAGCCCGACGTTTGTCGCGCGCGGCAAAGGCAATGCCGACTCGCTGAACTCCGCCTCGCACGGCGCGGGCCGCGTGATGAGCCGCCACAAGGCGAAGGAAAGTTTTAACTGGAAAATGGTGAAGCCGTATCTGGAGGAACGCGGTGTGAAACTGATTTCCGCCGGATTGGATGAAGTGCCGATGGTCTATAAAAGCATCGAAGCCGTCATGGCCGCGCAAACCGATCTGGTCGAGCCACTCGCCAGATTTTTTCCGCGTTTGGTCAAAATGGCTCCCGCCGGTGAACGGGCGGAGGATTAACACGACCGACACGTTCTTTGACATGGATTTCACGAATTGACGCAAGCTTCGAACTGTAGGTTGGAAAGATAACCAATCTGTTTTTTTAATAATTGAATTTTAGCAAAACTGATGCAGATGTGCTAGAGTGGCAATGAACCCGAAAGACATCACGCGCCGGTGGCGCGTGACGCGGCAAACTGGAAGGAGGCCGTATGATAAAAGCAAGAATGACAAAGGAAGCTATTGTCCGGATGAACAACCGGATAGGCGTGCTGGCCCAGGTCACCAAGAGCCTCGCGGACAAGGGCCTCAACCTCGAGGCGGTGATTGCCACAGTGGAAGGCGCTGACGCCGTCATCCGGATGGTGACCGGTGACCATCAGCGGACGGTGGACGCGCTGCGCGAGCAACGGCTGGAAGTGCAGGAAGCCAGGGTCGTGGCGGCCGAAGTGGAGCACCGGCCCGGCTTATTGCGGGAGATCACTGAGAAACTGGCCCGGCAACACATTGACCTGTCTTACCTTTACGGCACGGCGGCGGGAGACAAATGCCTGATCATCTTCTCGTCCACGAACAATGACTGGGCGGTGAAGGTGTTGAACGATTAAACCGGAAAAGCGTTCTCGGTTACGGCAACAGCAAATGCCCGATCGGGTGATTCATTTGCCCTGATTGAACGCGGCGACAACCTGATGAATTGCACGGGTGTGGTCGGGCGTGCTGCCGCAACAGGAACCGATGATGTTGGCACCGGCCGCCAGGGCGCCCGCCGCCCCACTGGCCATGTCGGCGGGCGATTGTTTATAAACCGCCTTTCCCTTTTCCAGCACCGGCAGGCCGGCATTGGGCTGCACCATCACCGGCAACCGGCAGTGTTGCCGGTAGATCGCCGCCACCTTCGCGGCACCGGGCATGTCCATGCCGGTACCGCAGTTCAAGGCCACAACGTTCGCACCCCGTTCCTGAATAAATTCCGCGGCTTGCGCCGGTTGGACACCCATCATCGTGACATAAAACGTCCTGTCAGCGGATAGATCGTAGGCCAACGAAGCAATCACACACGGTGCGCCGGCGGCTTTGGCAGCATCAATGGCGATCCCGATTTCGTCGAGCGACGTCTGGGTTTCGATAATGATTGCATCCGCGCCGGCTTCCATCAGCGCCCGGGCCTGTTCCTCGTAAGCGGCGCGGGCTTGTTCCTGCGGCAGGTCACCGTAGGGCTCAAGAATGGCGCCGAGCGGACCAAGGTCACCGAGCACAAAACCCTCGCGCCCGTCAAACGCCTCGCGCGCAATGCGGACACCGGCCTGATTGATGGCGCGCAAATCGCCAGCGTGGTCGTGCCGCTTGAGCATGATGCGACTGCCGCCGAAGGTGTTGCTGATGAGGCAATCGGCGCCCGCGCCCGCGTAACGTTGCTGAATGCCAAGCACGCGGTCGGGGTGTGTCAGGTTCCAAAGCTCGCCACAGCCGCCGCTCTCAAGGCCCGCCAGCATCAGTTGCGTGCCCATCGCGCCGTCGCAAACCAGACGGCGTTCCTGGAGCGTTTCCAAAAGAGTTTTTTTCATTTCGAATTCGAGGTTAGGGACTGGCCGGGATGATTTCGAGGTAATCGACGCAGGCGCGTTCACCGCCATCGGCGACGGCATCAATTCTAATTTCATCACCGGTGCGCAACGCCACGCCGTGCGCCGTGTGCCTTGTGGAAGTATGCCCGTTGGGCAGGGACTGGACATTGCGCGACGGCAACATGCCGTCCGCCAGCCAGTGATCCACTCCTTGTCCGGCGACCAGCAGCGTGAACTGCGAGACGCCGTTGGTCTGATCGTAGTATTGGACGGCGAGGTCGTACCAGCCGGGTTGGCCGGTGTAATGGAAACTCGCTGAGCCGTGGTTGTCGGCACTGACCACCCGAATCGCCTTGCCGCGCGACGCGGTCTCCCACGGTTTCACGTCCAAGACTGCGTAGCCGTCCAGCTTCATGGACTCGGCTTCGATGCGGTTGGGGTCATTGTCCACGCGGCCATATTTGTCCGGAATGCCGGACATTTGGAAGAACCATTGGCAAACGGCGTCGCGCCATTCCGCAGCGTGGCCAACCTGATATTCAAGACGTGCCAGTATTTCGTTATAACGTTGCTCGTCAATCTTGCCCTTGAGTGACTGCCATTGCTCAACAAATTCCCGCACCTGCTCCACCCCGGCATAATGCGTGTCATAGACATGCTGGATCACGGTCTTGCCGGAGTGTAAAACGTAGTTGTAAGGCAGGTGATGGAAGAACAGCACCAGTTCGTCCGGGCAGGTTTTCAAAAATTCATACCGGCCTGAAACCGGCGCATGATATTGCGCGGTGTAGCCGGTGCCGGTCGCCACGGTGCGGTCCATGCCGATGCCGTTGGTGTCCGCGCGAATCCACTGGCCCCAGCCGTTGCGTTCGGCGGATTCGATGCCGGGGCCGTAATGCACCTCGATGATGTCCGTCAAGCCGCCCACGCCCAGCGGTCCGGTGTAATCTTCGTAAGTACGCCACGATTTCAATTGCAGGTCGCAAATCGTTCTGACGACCTGCGGGTCATGACCGAAAGTCAGTGCCGTCCATTCCTCCACAATCTGTTTGCCGCTCAAATCGGGATTCCACGCCAGGCGGCCGAAACCATAGAGGTTCGCCATCGCGAGCGGATGCGCCAGCCAGTTGGTGTCGAGGCCGACATTGGCCACGCCGGCAAATCCGCCAATCCGCTGGCCGAAAACTTTTCCCGCCACCAGCGCCTTGACCGGCGTGCCCGCACCCTTCGCGTGCAGGTCAAAATCGAGCGTCTCCTTCCACATCGGCACTTCGAAGCACAGATGCCGCTGCTGGCCGAGATACTCCTGCGTGATTTGCAGTTCGATGGCCATCGCCGTCTTTTCCAGACCGCCAAATAGCGGCGAGGCCGGCTCGCGCACCTGGAAATCAATCGGGCCGTTCTTGATTTGAACAATAACGTTGTCGTCGAACTCACCGTCGAGGTGGTGAAAATTGTCGTAGGCGGCCCGGGCGCGGTCGAGCTTCAAGTTGTGCCAGTCGGCGTGATGGTTGTAAACAAACCCGCGATAAAAAACGATACCGCCATGCGCTTTGAGCGGGCGGGCGACCACGTTCGCCGCGTCGGCGTGCGTGCGGCCATAGGCGGACGGGCCGAGTTCGCCCTCGGAATCCGCCTTCAGGATGAAGCCGCCGAAGTCCGGAATCGCGGTGTAAATTTCCGCCACCTTTTTATTCCAGAAATCAATGACGCGCGGGTCGAGCGGATCAAAGGTGTCAAGACCGCCAATACTTTTCGGGCTGCCGAAATTGATGCACACAAACAATTTCACGCCCCACGGACGGAATGCTGCCGCCACCCGGGCCAGTTCCGGAATATGTTCGCGGTCAATGGCGTGCGGGTCGGCGTTGACGTTGTTGACCGAACAGCCGTCAATGCCAAGTGAAGCCAACAGGCGTGCGTAATCGCCGGCGCGCGCCAGGTCGGGAACGACGTGGCCGTTCATCCAGAAGATGGACCCGCCGGCGTAGCCGCGCTCGATGGTGCCGTTGAGATTGTCCCACTGATTGATGACCCGGACCGGCGCATAGGGATTTTCCCGCTCGTCCAACCCGGCAATCGATTCGAGCAGGGCCATTTTCCGCAGCAATGCGAATGTGCCATATAGCACGCCACGATCATTCCGCGCGGTGACAACCAGAATGCGGCGGCCGGCGACCGAAATCGTTTTCAGATAAAACCCGTCCTCAATCAAATTTGTTGGAGCGTTGAAGGTTGGAACCACCCTTTTCGTCTCGTTAATCGTGCCGAGCAGGATGGCATTTTCCGCGGGCAACACGGTCGCAACTCTCTCGGTTCGGCCCAACAGGCCGCGGACACCGCGAATCAGCTCCGACTGGGCCGATTGTTCCACCTCGGAATGGCCCAGGGTAACGACCGCCGCCGGCAAGGTGTTCTCATAACTTTTCCTGAGCAAAGCGCCGTCAATCACCGCGTACCGGAGCCAGGCTTCATAACCGGTTTCGGCATGAGTTTGAACGGTAAAGGTGTAAAACGAAAACAACAGAATAAAAAAGCCGGGGGAGCCAAAGGGCGTTTGCATTGCGGTTCAAATTGAAATCAGTGGAAAAGGGTAGGAGAGCCCGCCGGCTCTGCAAGGTGAAAGCACCGTAGAATAGTACAGGGCTTCCCGGCGCTACGCCGTTGCCCGGATACACGAAAACCTCTATGGTGCTGATTTGAATCGTGCGCCCGAGGCACCCGTATGAGTGTCGAATTACATTTCAATGGCCGACAGACCGGAGTCACGCCGGGCGTTTCGTTGTTTGATTATGCCGAGTTATTGGGAATCAACGTCCCGACGTCCTGCCAGAAGAATGGCAAATGCAAGGAATGCGTGGTGGAAGTCACCGAGGGCATGGACTGTCTTTCCGAGCGGTTGCCCGCGGAGAAACATCTGAAAGGCAACTTCCGGTTGTCCTGCTCCTGTTGCATCGCCAGGGACACCGGCGTCGTCCGCTGCCACACGATGCGGCGTGGCGAGATGCGTATCGAGCGCCGGGCGCTGCAACTGCCGACGAGTGCGCAACCCTTAAAGCTCCAGCCGGCGGTGACCCGTAGCGGCGACCGGATTTTGCTGGACGGCGAGGAAATCGCGCGCTCGACCGCGGCCATTCACGGGCTGGCGATGGATTTGGGCACCACCACCGTCGTGCTCCGACTGCTGAATCTGGAAACCGGCGAGGTGGTGGCGGACGCTTCCTTTGAAAACCCACAGCGGTTCGGCGGCTCGGACGTCATGTCGCGGATTCATTACGACACGGAGGACGGCAGCCACCTGTTGCAACGGACGCTGGCGGGTTATCTCACCCACGCCATCGAGGAATTTCCCGTGGACCCCAAAACGATTTACGAAATGGTGGTGGCGGGAAATTCCACCATGCGTGACCTGTTTTTCCGCCTGAACGTTTATTCCATCGGACAAAGTCCCTACCGCTCCATCACCGAGCTGGAAATGGCCGAAGGCCAACGGACGACGACCAGCCTGACCGGGTCCGCCCAAAAACTTTTGTTGCCGTTGCATCCCCAAGCGCGGGTCTATGGCCTGCCGATCATCAGTGGCCACGTGGGCGCGGACGCGGCGGCCTGCATGCTGGCGGTGGATCTGGCGAATGAAGAACGTCTCATCGCCGTCATGGACATCGGCACAAACACGGAACTGATTCTGGGCAACAAAAACAGGATCCTCGCAGCGTCGTGTCCGGCCGGGCCGGCATTCGAAGGTGGGAAAATTTCCTGCGGCATGCCGGGTCTGCCGGGCGCGATCGAAAAAGTGGAAATCACCGGGGACGGTTCAGTCCGCGTCGGTATTATCGGCGACACCCCGGCGGAAGGCATTTGCGGCTCCGGCCTCGTGGACCTGTTGAGCGAACTGTTGCGGACGAATCGAATCAACCCGCTCGGCCGGTTCGAGCACGGCGAGGACAAGTTTGTCCTGGACGTGAAAAGTGATTCGCCGGTTTATTTGACCGAAGGCGATATCAATGAACTGGCCCAGGCCAAAGGCGCGAACGTCGCCGGCCTGCACGTCATCTTCCATGACTACGGAATCCGGTTTGACGAGGTGGATGTTTTTTATCTGGCCGGCGGTTTTGGCCGTCATTTGAACGTGGAATCGTCCAAACGCATCGGGCTGATCCCGAATCTCGCCGGTTCAAAAATTTTGCAGGTCGGCAACGCTTCAATCGAAGGCGCCTGCCTGGCGCTGTTGTCGCGTACGAAACGTTTGGAACTGGAAAACCTCGTCAAAAAAGCCGTTCATTGCCGGCTCGAAGCGCATCCGAACTTCTTTGATTACTTTGTCGAAGGCTGCCAGTTCAACCCGGTCGAATCTCCGCGTCCGTTGCAATCCGTTTCCTGACATGCTCGAGTTGTTTGAAACCAATCCCAACGTCAAGGTGCAGGAAGCCGAGTATCAACGGCTGCTCGGCCTGCCCAAGCATTACGAAATGCGCGCACACATACGTGAACTGGCGGACGCCGCGCGGCAATGGTATGCGGAGAATGGCCGGCCATGGTTCTACGCGCGGCAAACGGATGCGCTGGAACTGGCAGACGGGAAACTGCGCGTTGGCGGAACGGAGTTTTCTTCCAGGCAGCTTCACGATCAATTTACCGAAGCGCAGGCGGACAGTGCGGTGCTGGTCGCGGTGAGCGCGGGCCGGGAATGCGAAGAACGCGCGCAACAGCTTTGGCGGGAATCGAAACCGGACGAGTACTTTTTCCTGGAAATGTATGGTTCGGCGGTGGTCGAACACCTGGTCACGGTCGCCAGCGGCCGACTTTGCGGCTGGGCGGACCAGCAGGGCGCCGCGGTCCTGCCGCATTACAGTCCGGGTTATTCGGGCTGGGATATTGCGGACCAGATCCGATTGTGGAACCTGCTTCAGCCAAATGGCGCACGCCAGTTCGCCGACCGGCTCGATGTTTTGGAAACCGGAATGCTCCGGCCCAAAAAGTCGCTGCTGACGGTATTTGGCATCACGCGCCATCTGGAAAAGGCCCGGAGCCTCGCCCGATTCATTCCGTGCGAAAACTGTTCGCTGCCCGATTGCCAGTATCGTCGCGCGCCGTACCAGCACGCACCGCCGCAAATCGAGGACGTGCGCACTTTGCTGTCACACGCGCTGGAAAATTTGAGCCACCGGAACAATGATTCCATTTTGACGGCCCGAGCCAGATACACGACCAACCCGCGCGCACTGGAAAAATGGTCGAAGGAACGGCTGCAATTGGAGTTTTCAAGCGACGGCGGGGTGGAAGCCGGCTTCCGCTACGAAGGCACCACGTGTTCGAACATGGGCCGCGCGCTGGAATTCGATTACCGCGTGAGGCTCGCGCCGCCGGAAGAGCAGTACCGGATTCTCGAAATGCATTGCGCGCCGGCGCCCGGTGACACCGGCCACCCATTCCAGTGCGAGTATTTGAACAACGCCGACGCGCTCAGGAGCCGCATTGCCGGCGAAAAGCCGCTGCTCGGCCGGCCGCTGAACGACGTTTTGAACTGGCAGCGCGAATTCAATCCCTCCGGCTGTTTCTGCGATTTGCCGCGGCGCGAACACAAGTGGGGTCTGGTTCTGGAGGTGATTCATTTCACCCTGGCAAAAATCGAAGCGGCTCGCTTGACCGCGTGAGCGCGAAAGTTGTATGCGAGAGCCTTCCATCAGGATATAGCTCGACGCGCATTGTCTTGATTCATGAAACTCGAAACTGCCCGACCGCACGCGCGTCGGCGGCAATCATTTCCGGCCTCAAATCAAGGAGGTCCGCCCGTGGCAGATTCGACCTTGACGTTCGGCCAGCGGATTCGCCGTAAGATTCTCCATGAAATTTCCGCGGGCGCGCGTGGACAAGGCGGGAAAGGTTGGGAATAATTTCGCACAACCGCATGACCAAGCTGTGTGATATCAATCAGGTGGCAACGGAGAAATTGCCGCCGACATTCACCGACAAGTCGGGCATTGGCGTCCATTATACGGACGCCTTCATCAAACCGATGAATACGAAGCTGCCGGATGGCACGCGCGTCGGCTGCAAACGCAAAGGGCTGAAACTCACGCTCACGGTCGGCACGAAAAAAGGCGAGGGTTTGATGCGCCGGCTCGAGGTCAGCAAAGACCCGGTCGTGATGTTGTCGGCCGCGCTGCAGGAAGCCGCCCGGGCCGCGGGCGTGGAATTGAGGATTACCGACACGGAAATTCTTATCGCCGCGTAATCTGACGAGCGAAACCACTTCGAAATATGATGACTGTGTCAGGATTCTCTCTGAATCGCTCCGGAAGTCTGTTTTTCATCCTACACCTGATTCAATTTATCTTTCCGGTCTTTTTATTTGCAGCCTGCGCAGGAGTGGTGGCGGGGTCTGATTCGCCGCGCGAACGGATATCCATCGATGAAAACTGGCAGTTCATCAAGGGTGACCCGCCGGGGAACAAAGTGAGCTTGCTCTATGATGTGAAGCCCAGACAGGAAAGGCATGGGGAATCGACGGTCGAAGCGGAAACAAACGTGGTGACGAATGAGCCGGCCAGACCGTCATCCGTCGTAATCAAGCCATGGATACTCCCCACCGGCAACGATTTCATAAAGGATCCCTCGCGTAAATTTGTCAGACCGGAAGGAAATTTCGGCGGTGACGTGGCCTGTGTGCAACCGGCTTTTGATGACCGCTCATGGCAACAGGTGAATTTACCACACGATTGGGCGATAACGGGTCCGTTCAGCGCCAAAGGCGGCGGCGGCATGGGACGCTTGCCGACCGCCGGTGTGGGGTGGTATCGGAAGAAGTTGAACATTCCGGCAACCGATTCAGGCAAATCCATTTTCCTCGATGTGGATGGCGCGATGTCCTACGCCGTCGTTTGGTTGAACGGGCAATTGGCGGGCGGCTGGCCTTATGGTTATGCTTCCTGGCGCGTGGACTTGACGCCTTATGTGAAGCCGGGCGGCACGAACGAATTGGCCATCCGGCTGGATAATCCGCCCGATTCGTCGCGCTGGTACCCGGGGGCCGGAATTTATCGCAATGTGTGGCTGGTCAAGACTTTGCCCGTGCACGTGGGACATTGGGGAACTTACCTCACGACTCCGACGGTTTCTTCGTCATCAGCCATCATTGATTTGAAAGTAACGGTGGACAACGATTCAAAACAAAACGTGAATGTCAGTATGTCCACGCAAATTTTTCCGCTGGGTGCAAACGATCAGAAGACCGGCGCCGCCGTAGCCGGGATTGCGCCGGTGAATTTGAACATTCCGGCAGGCGCAAGCGAGGTTACGGAAGGCACCGGGATTGTCGCCCATCCCAGGCTTTGGGGGCCACCGCCGCAACAACGTCCCCATCGCTACGTGGCGGTGACCACTTTATCGCAGGGAGACAAAGTGGTGGATGTTTATGAAACGCCGTTTGGCATTCGGACGATCCGGTTCGATCCGAATGAAGGGTTTTTCATTAATGGCGAGCACATGCTATTGAACGGCGTCTGCGATCATCATGATCTGGGCGCGCTGGGCGCAGCGTTGAATTATCGCGCGTTGCAGCGGCAATTGGAAATGCTGGCGGACATGGGATGCAACGCCATTCGCACCAGCCACAATCCGCCGGCACCGGAACTGCTGGAACTGGCGGACAAAATGGGTTTGCTGCTGATGGATGAAATGTTTGACTGCTGGCGACGCGGCAAAACTCCAAACGATTACCATCTTCTGTTTGATGACTGGCATGAACCGGATATGCGGGCACAAATACGGCGCGACCGGAATTCCCCGTCGGTAATCCTGTGGAGCATTGGCAACGAGGTCGGCGAGCAATTCACGGGCACGAACGGGGCCGCGCTGGCCCGGCAACTCTGTGATATCGTGCATGGCGAAGACCCTGCCCGCCCAACCACCAGCGCCATGAATTGGGCGCATCCCGCCGATCCGCTGCCGGGTGTCCTGGATGTTATCGGACTGAATTACCAGGGGGCCGGAATTCGCGGCGCGCCGGGAAAATATCCGGCCTTTCACGAAAAGTTCCCGGACAAATTCATTTTTGGCAGCGAGACGGCTTCCGCGTTGAGCAGCCGGGGCGACTATGTCTTTCCTGTTACCACGAATAACAGTGCGGCGGTTGGACCTCATTCCGGCGAAGACATACGCAGACATCAAGTGAGTGCATATGAATTGTATTCGGCGGCATTTGGTTCGGCGGCGGACCGAGTGTTTGCCTCGCAGGAAAAAAATCCTTGCGTCGGCGGCGAATTTGTGTGGACGGGCTGGGACTATCTTGGCGAGCCGACGCCCTTCGATTCGTCGCGCAGTTCTTATTCCGGTATCATTGATTTGGCCGGTTTCAAGAAAGACAGGTTTTATCTTTATCAAGCGCATTGGCGTCCTGATTTTCCGATGGCACATATTTTGCCGCATTGGACCTGGCCGGAGCGCGTTGGTCAAGTGACTCCGGTTCAAGTCTTTACCTCCGGTGACGAAGGTGAATTGTTTCTCAATGGCAAATCACTTGGCCGAAAAATGAAGGGACCTTATGAATATCGTCTCCGCTGGGACGACGTGGTGTATGAGCCGGGCACCCTCAAAGTGGTCACCTGGAAAAACGGCAAAGGGTGGGCCACCGATGAAGTTAAAACCGCCGGAGCGCCGGCCAGGCTCAAACTGGAGCCGGACCGCAGTACGATTGATGCGGATGGCAAAGATTTGTCCTTCGTGACCGTGACCGTGACGGACAAACGCGGTGTCATGGCGCCGCGCGCCGACAACCACATCCATTTTGAAATCAAGGGGCCCGGTGAAATTGTGGCGACGGACAGCGGCGATCCGACGAGTTTTGAAATATTTCAATCGCACGACCGCAAAGCCTTCAACGGGCTTTGCCTGGCAATCGTCCGGGGAAAACCCGGGCAACCGGGAAACCTCAGGCTTACGGCAAAAGCGGATGGTTTGAAGTTCGGAACCGCCTCGATCAAAACTGTTCCTGGCGGGCATTGACCGGCAAAGGAAAATTATGGGGCAAACCACATCAACCATTACTGTTCAATTCGTCATGTACTCATGAAAACAAAAAACCTCTTCAAATTTGTTTTCCCGGCCATCTGCATTGCCGGTTTTTGTCATGCGCAAGGTGCCATTTGGGTGGGCACATGGGGTTCGTCGCCCCAACTGACCGAACCGAGAAATCTGCCGCCGCCGCCCGGATTGACCAGCAACACGCTGCGCCAGGTCGTTCAGGTGTCCATCGGCGGTGAAAAATTGCGGGCGCGATTCTCGAACGCGTTCGGCACGAATCCGGTGACGATGGATTCCGTTCACCTGGCTCAGTGGGCGGGCGGGAGCGCGATTAAAACGGACTCTGACCAGGCGCTGGTGTTTGCCGGCAAAGCGTCGGTGACGATTCCAGCCGGTGAATCCGTCATTTCCGATCCATTTGATTTTGACCTGGCGCCGTTGTCCGATGTTGCCGTGACCATTGATTTCGGCAGCACCTCGGCGGCGGTCACGGGACATCCGGGTTCTCGAACCACGTCTTATCTCCAGGCGGGCGATTGGGTTTCGGCGCCGGACCTGCCCCAGGCGGCTAAAACCGAGCACTGGTATATTCTGACCGGCCTTGACGTGGAGGCGGACCCTGCGAGCGCGGCCATCGTCACCCTCGGCGATTCCATAACGGATGGAAGAGGTTCGGGCACAGACAGGAACGACCGCTGGCCGGACAATCTCGCGCGCCGTTTGCAGGCAGACAAAACTACGGCCGACATCGCGGTGCTCAACGAAGGCATCGGCGGCAACTGCGTGTTGCGCGGCGGCCTGGGGCCAACGGCGCTGTCCCGTTTCGAACGCGATGTGCTTTCGCCAAGTGCCGTGCGCTGGCTGATTGTGCTGGAAGGGGTCAATGACATCGGCGGAAGCCATGATGCGTCGGTGGCGACGAATCTGATCGCAGCCTATGACCAAATGATCGAGCAGGCCCATGCGCACCACCTGCGCGTGTATGGAGCGACAATTCTGCCGTTTGGCAGATCCTTTTATGACAGCCCCGCTCATGAAGCGGCGCGGGAAACGGTCAACCGTTGGATTCGGACCAGCGGCAGGTTTGACGCGGTGATTGATTTTGACGCAGTGATGCGCGATCCGCAAAGCCCCACGCACTTGCTGCCGGCGGCGGACAGCGGCGATCATCTGCACCCGAATGAAGCTGGTTACAAAATAATGGCGGACGCGATTGACATGAAATTATTCCACCCATGAAACCCGGACGAGGGCCGTACCGCCTGTTTACACAAATTCATACAAAACCTGCTTTGAACGAACATTCCCGATAAATTATGCGACACAAAAAAATTTCCGCCAGCGCTTTCATCTTCGCTGTTTTGACCGCGGCCATATTTTGCCGCGCGCAGTCCGCCTCCACCCATCTGCCGACGCCAATGGATTGGAGCGCGGAACAGGATCATCGGAACCTGATGGAGCAACTGGGCATCAAAACCTTGCGGCCCGGCGCCGACGGCATGAATTCGCATGCTCCCAATTATCAGAATACCGACGAGGCCAAGGCCAATCCCTATCCCGACCTGCCCGATCCGCTCACACTGAAAAATGGGGGCAAAGTCACCACGCCGGAAATATGGTGGCAGCAACGGCGGCCGGAAATCGTCGAGGATTTCGACCGCGAAGTTTATGGCCGGGTTCCGAAAAATGTACCGAAGGTGACCTGGGAAGTGATTGGCATCACCCGGACAAACAATGGCGCCGTTCCGGTCGTTACCAAACACCTCGTCGGCCACGTGGACAATTCTTCGTATCCGCCCATCAGCGTGAATATTCAGCTGACCCTGACCACACCCGCCAATGCCACCGGCCCGGTGCCGGTGATGTTGGAATTTGGTTTCGACTTCAGCCGTTTCTTCCGCGGAACAAACCGGTTTGGCGGGACGAACGCCTTTCGGGGATTCGGGGCCTTTGGCGGCGGACTCAATTGGCAGCAACTGGTTCTCTCCAATGGCTGGGGTTGCGCCGTGATTGTGCCCACCAGCTACCAGGCTGACAACGGCGCCGGCTTGACGAAGGGCATCATCGGCCTGTGTAACCGGGGCCAGCCGCGCATGCCGGATGACTGGGGCGCATTGCGTGCCTGGGCGTGGGGCGCGAGCCGGGCGCTGGATTATTTTGAAACGGACCCGGCGGTGGACGCAAAGCAGGTCGGCATCGAAGGACTTTCACGCTATGGCAAAGCGACGCTGGTCACGATGGCTTACGACCCGCGTTTTGCCATCGCGCTGGTGGGTTCCTCCGGCAAAGGCGGCGCGGCACTTTTCCGCCGCAACTTTGGCGAGCAGGTGGAAAATCTCACCGGCACCGGAGAATATCATTGGATGGCCGGCAATTTTCTCAAATACGGTGGGCCATTGACGCCCGGCGATTTGCCGGTGGATTCCCATGAATTGATCGCTCTTTGCGCGCCGCGCCCGGTGTTCATCAGTTACGGCGCTACGTCGGGCCACCCCGGTGCCGAAGGCACGTGGGTGGACCAGCACGGCAGTTTCATGGCCGCCATTGCCGCCGGCCCGGTCTATCGGCTGCTGGGCAAAAAAGATTTGGGCGTCCCCGGCAATTATCTCACCGCCCCGATGCCGCCGATCAATACCGGGTTGACCGGCGGCGTTCTGGCCTGGCGACAGCATGACGGCGGACACACCGATGCCCCGAACTGGCCGGCGTTCCTGAAATGGGCGGACCGCTACATCCATGGTCCGCCGCTGGCAAAACAGTCGCCGGCCAAAACACCATAATTTCCGAACCCATGTTTAACCGATAACTGCCCGGTTTCGCACGGAAAAGCCTTATGCAAATCCTGTCCATCAAACGTTTCTGCCTTGGTGCCTTCGCCTTGGTCACTTTATTCACTGCCGCCGCTGCCGGCCCGTCGGCCCTGCCATTCGTCAGCCCGATCTTCAGCGACAACCTGGTGCTCCAGCGCGGAAAACCAAATCCGATCTGGGGTTGGGCCAAACCCGGGGAAATCATCAAGGTGTCAATCGCCGGACACACTGCGAAGGCGGTGGCGGACGCGGGTGGCCGCTGGCAAACGGACATTAAGCCGCCGGAGCCCGGAGGACCTTACACCCTTAGAATCGTCGGGCCGGATCAAGCCGTCGAATTTCATGAGGTTCTGGTGGGTGATGTCTGGTTATGCGGCGGCCAATCCAACATGGAGCTGGGCATCGGATTGGTGAATAATCCCGCGGAAGAAGTCAAAGACGCGAACCATCCGGAAATCCGGCTTTTCCTGGTGAACCACAAAGTTTCCTACTCCCCGGCGCAGGTTCCGGATGCGAATGGTGGATGGAAAATTTGCTCGCCCCAAACCATTAGCGAGGGTGGGTGGGGCGGATTTTCGGCCGTGGCTTATTTCTTTGGCCGTCGGCTGCAGCAGGACACGCATGTGCCGGTGGGTTTGATCGAAGACTGCGTGGGCGGCAGCCCGGTGGAGAGCTGGACGAGCCCGGCGGCCTTGCACAAGGCCGGTGGCTATGACCCGCAATTGGCGGAAATAGAACGTCTCAGCTCCAAACCCGGGCCGCGCTACGGCAGCTTCCTGATGCATTGGCTCGATGAATATGACATCGGAATCAGCAACCAATGGGCTTTGACTGATAGGGATGATTCGGCTTGGCAAACCGTCCACATTCCCGGCGCATTTGAGGAAATGGGTTTGGCTGATGTGCCTTGCGTCTGCTGGTTCCGCAAGGAAATCGTCCTGCCTGATCCGCTGCCCGCCGGCCAGGCCTCCATCCACCTCGGTTGGATCGAAAAGATGGACACCACCTATATCAATGGCCATTGGGTCGGGGCCAGTTCCTGGGTGGAACATAATCGGGATTATGAGGTGCCGCGCAACGATCTGAAGCCGGGCACGAATCTGGTGACGCTCAGCATATTTAAATTTAAATCGAAGGACAGTTTTCTCTCCAAGTCGGACGAGATGCATCTGAATGTGGGTGACACGATCGTGCCGCTGGCCGGCGAGTGGAAAGGGAAACTCAGTTTCAACGCCCAATCACCGCATCCGATGCCGCTGGATTTTGAAAATTATCCGACCATGCCGGCCGTGTTGTATCTGGGCATGATTGAACCGGTGGCGCCGCTGGCCATCAAGGGCGCCATTTGGTATCAAGGCGAAGCGAACTTCACACAGGCGTACCGATACCGCACGTTGCTCCCGGCGATGATTGATAACTGGCGGAACCTGTTTGGCCAGGGCGATTTCCCATTTTACATCGTCGGCCTGCCCGCCTTTATGCAACATCGCAGTGAACCAGGCACCGATGGCTGGGCCGAACTGCGCGAGGCGCAGGCCTTGACGGCCCAAAATGTTCCGGATTGCGGTTTGGCCATTACGGTGGACACGGGCGACGCCGACAACATTCATCCGAAAAATAAGGTTCCGGTTGGCGACCGCCTGGCCTATTGCGCGTTGGCTGAAACCTATCGCGAAAAGATTCCGTATCAAGGTCCGACTTATACTTCCATGCAGCGCCTGCCCGGGGCGCTGAAACTCAACTTCGCCCACACGGATGGCGGGCTGGTCGTCAAAGGTGACAAGTTGGGGGAATTTTCCATTGCCGGCCAGGACCGCAAATGGCGCTGGGCCGACGCCAGGATCGTGGGCGACTCGGTCGTGGTTTCGTCGCCCCAGGTGCCTGACCCTGTGGCGGCCCGCTACGCCTGGCAGGCCAATCCGCTGGCCACGCTCTACAACGGGGCCGGCTTGCCGGCAGTGCCGTTCCGTACCGATGATTGGCCGGAAAGCACTCAGAACAAATAGCCGAAGTCTTAGCAATTCCTGAAGTCAACGCCGGCGAGTACAACACGACTCTGCCTGCCGGGCCAAAATTCTCTTCGCGGCTGGACGGTCGGAATTCCTAGCCCGGGAACTTTCTCTCCAGTTCATGCTTCACGGCCTGGACAACTTCGTCGGCTGTGCCGTTGCGCTCCATTTCGTCGCTCCATTTCCATTGCGAAAGAAAGTCGTCGGCGTTGGTCAGCCCTTTGGATTGCGCCAGCGCATCAATGCGCACGGCGAAACGCGGCGGTAGTTCCGCCTTGATTTCGTTGAAGCCGTCCCACGCCTTGATCTGCGAGGGGATGTCCTGCCAGTAAAGAATCTGATACTTCGATTTCGCGGTCGGGTCACGCTGCGTTCGCGTTTCAGCGCGCTCGGCCATGACCGACGCGATGGTTTCCATTTTGGACCTGGCCTTCGGCGCGGCGCCCTTGCCGACGAAATAAAGAAACAAATCCACCGCGCTCGAAGCGTCCGCGCCGTAACCGTCCGCACCGATTTCATCCGCATACATCTGGCTGATGGGTGCGCCGCCAATGGCGAATTTGAGGTGGGTCAAGCCGCGCTCCTGGTAGCCGTCTATCACGGTCTTCATGTAGGTCATTGTCGTGGTAAGCAGCGCGCTCATGCCAATGATGTTCGGCTTGAACCGTTGGGTCGCGGCCAGAAATTTATCAATGCTCTGGTCCACGCCAATGTCGTGCACTTCAAACCCCGCGCCTTCGGCCATCATGCAAACCAGATTTTTCCCGATATCATGCAAATCGCCGCGAACGGTGCCCATCAACAAAACACCCGCCGGCTGAACACCCGAATCGTGCGCCGCGAGCAGCGGCTTTAACACTCCCATGCCCGCCTTCATCGCGCGCGCGGCAATGAGCACCTCCGGCACGTAAAGAATGTTGTATTTGAAATCCTCGCCGACGACGCTCATCCCGGCAATCAAACCTTCGGTCAAAACTTCCTGAACACTCCGGCCTTCAGCGAGGGCATCCCTGGTCATTTGTTCAACCTCCCTGGCTTTGCCCTCGTAAAGGCATTGGTTCATCAAGGCGTAATCCGGCATTTAATTTTCCTTTTCTAAAATAAAACGTCCCACTCCTCGCTTGGACGGGGAATGAGTGGCCGCAGGCCTGGTGTGGAGTTTTCCATACTTCTAAAAAATCGTCACCGTTTACCGTTATATTCCTCCAGCGCTTTCAACATGGCCTGGATGTTTTGCTTGGGCATGCCCGGACTGGTGCCGCCGCCAACGGAAAGAATGATTCCCTGCCCGCCGCTCTTTTCCAGGACATCCAGCGTCGCCTCCCGCACTTCTTCGGGCGTGCCGCGCACGCCGACCTCCAGGGGATTCACGTTCCCCATCAGGCACATCCGGTCACCGACGCGTTCCTTTACTTCGGAGATGTCCGTCTGTTTGCCCCAGTTCAAAACATTGAAACCGCAGTCGGGCAGATGATCGAGGCAGGCTTGCACCTCCGCGTCGTTATGGTAAATTTTCACCCAGTCCTTCGGAAACGCGTCGCAGATTTTCTTCAGATACGGATGCGCAAATTCCTGGTAATGCTCCTCGTTCACAAAACCGACAATGTCATCCAGAACGAAAATGCCTTCCACCGTGTCGCCCATCGCTTTGTGCTGGGCCTTGAGCCAGTCAATGATGAGGTTCGTGCACACATTGAGCAGTTTGTGCGCCCATTCCGGCTTTTCCACAAGGTCAATCATGAAATCCGTCGTGCTGCGCACGAAACCCGCCGTGCACATCGGCCCGCGCGACGTGACCAGCGGCAGGATTTCCCCCGTGTCCAGGATTTGCTGCCGGTGCATGCGGATACGATGCAGCGTCATGCCCATGAACGCGTCGTTTTCCACCTCATATTCCGGCCAGTTCTCAAGATCTTCGATGTGATAGAGCGTGTGATATTCGCTGGGCGTGTTGTCCGGCCAGAACTTGATTTTGGCGCCGAGCGCGGACGGTTCGGCCGCCATGCCATATTCCATCCACCAGGATGGCACGAAGATGATGTCGGGAAATTCCTTGTGAATTTTCAGGTTGGACTGGAACCACAACTCCGGGTCGAGAAAATAATCCATGTGCTTCAAACCGAGATAGCCGGGAATCCACGGACTGTCTATGATCAGGGCCATGGGCACCCGGTCGAGTTTCTCCAGCCGCGCGGCCTTCTTGAAAATTTCCCACTGCTCGGGTCTCATATTAGATCAGTTTCCCATTCCCATACGCATTACTTCAAGCCGGAAAACAACATTTAGAGAATAGTCCATGCGATTCATGACATTCTCCATCCGGCAGCAACTCAACCTCTCCGAGGTGAGCAACGGAGGCCGGACCTATACGGTCGCCTCCGGCAAAATTTCCAGGGTCAGGGAATAGTCCCGGTAACCGACCGCCCGCCAGAACGCGATGGCGGCGGTGTTCCGGACCAGGACTCCAACCGTCAGCCGTTTGTGCTTCGGCCAGATTTGGGTACGCAGGATTTCCATGGCCTCACGCCCAATGCCCTGCCGTCGCCGGTTGCGCACCACAAACAGTTGTCGCAAATAAATCTCCTCCGGCTCTTCGCGATATAAGGCGTACCCGACGACTCCTCCGTCGTTTTCGAACAACGCCGCCGCGTATTCGGACGCCAGCCAGCCTTTCATCCGTTGTTCCAATGCGGCAACCGTCATCGGATTTCGATGTCCCTCATCCTGGATCAACTGATGATTGAACTCCGCGAGCACAGCGCCATCAGCCAACGTGGCGCGCCGAAAGGTCATAGGCATCTGAAAATTATTTGGGGGTCTCCTCCAGATTGAGGTCCTGGACATTGGTTTGCACAAGGAATGGACCTTCATAACCGGTCACGTGAATGTTGCGTAATTCCACGTGGGTCAGGTTGGCGAGCGCAATGGCCTTCCGGCAGGTGCCGCTGATATTGATCAGGGAAAATCCGTCCCCGGGTTTTACGGGAGAAATCGAAGCCGCATCCACCAGCGTGCCGCAGTCCACCTTCACATTGCTGAAGCGGTAATTCCTGGCGGCAGGAATCCCCTCGTCACCGGGCACCGGTTCGGGGTCTTGAATGCCGCTGTTCAAAAGGTTCACCCGCAGGAAACCACCGGGCGCGGTGGTGACATCCAGGTTGGTCGCGGAAATATTTTCAATGAACGCGCCGCGACCGGGCCGGCTTTTGATGTAAATGGCGTAAGTTCGGGCGCGCGTGAATCGGCAATCTTCAATCCGCACGTCCCGAATGCCACCGGAGGTCTCGCTGCCGATGCCGATACACGCAAAGATGCTGTCCGCCAACGTGCAATGGGAAATCAACACATCCTCGGTCGGCCTGGCGATGCGGTAGCCTTCCAGGCCGCGCCCGGATTTGAGGGCAATGCAATCGTCGCCGGTCGCGATGTCGCAATTTTCGATGCGGACGTGCTGGCATGAATCCACATCAATACCGTCGCCGTTGCCGCCGGTGCTGCGAATGGTGAGGTTTCTGGCGATCACATTTTCACAGTACGTGGGATGGATGGACCACATGCTGTGATGTTCGGTGGTAAAACCATTGAACTGGACGTTGGTGCAATTGATCGGCTCGATGATGACCGGACGGCGCGGCATCTGCCGTCCGCCGAGCGCGGGATTGCCGGAAATGTTCCCCGGCCCGATGATGGCAATGTGGTTCGCGTCGTGGGCAAAAATCAGCGCGCGATGGCCGTCAATCCATTTCCCCTCCCAGCGCACTTTGATAATCGGATAATCTTCCAACTCGGGACTGCCGAGCAGATGTGCACCCTGTTCCAGCAGCAGGATCGTGCGCGATTTCAGTTCGATGCTCCCGATCAGATAATTCCCGGCGGGCACGATGACGGTGCCCCCGCCGACGGCGCAGGTATCGAGTGCCTTCTGGAAGGCAACCGTGTCCCGGTTCGTGCCGTCGCCCGTCGCGCCGAAGGCGCGGACATTGAACGGCGCACGTTCCACAATGGCCCATCCCGTGTGCCAGATCAAGGTGAGGGAAATCGCAGCAAGCCAGACTTGTTTCATGGCGTAACCATCGCGTTGGTTTTTAACGAAATCTTACCCGGTGTGGGCGGCGCTGATTCCGGCGGAAACCGGTCAAACCGACGATGATGATCAATGCCGCGTAATTGTTGGTCGGCAAAATCCAACGCCGCTGTCCAATCACCTGCCGTCAACATATGGCGGTGCGGTTCGT
>DATEGR010000323.1:0-4196 GCA_035279985.1 Verrucomicrobiia bacterium | reverse complement strand
ACGTACATGCCGCTCAGAAAAAAACGCAAGGTCTTTCCCGAAGCCATCGTCGCCCTGTGCCTTCACTGGCTGTTGACCGTTGTATTCGCCGCCGTGTTTGTGCTCGTGGTGGTGATGCTGTTCAAGCCATTGAAACTGCCCGGTAATCCCGGCTGGCCGGAACTGGTGCTGCTGGCGTCGGGGGTGGCTTGCACCATCACGGCGCTGGCGCAGCGGCTGCCGCTGCAAAATGTCCTGCTGTCGGTGTTCATCATCGCTGTGCTGGGCGGCGCGGTGCATGCCCTGGGTGCCATTACCGGCATCCCGTTTGGTCCGTTCGAGTTCGGTGAGAGCATCGGACCGCAGGTTTTCAAAACGTTGCCGTGGGCTGTGCCGTTAATCTGGATTCTGGCGGTTCTGAACGCGCGCGGCGTGGCACGACTCATCCTGCGCCCGTGGCGGAAGGTCAACGCTTATGGTTTCTGGCTCATCGGCGTCACGGCGGCGCTGACGTTGCTCTTCGATTTCGCCCTGGAACCGTTCGCTTCGCGGGTGAAACATTACTGGTTGTGGACGCCGACAAAAATCCCAATCACCTGGCAGGGTGTGCCGGTGTCGAACTTTTTGGCCTGGGCGGCGGTATCGGTGCTCCTCTCGGTGGTTATTGCGCCCGCCTTGATCAACAAACAGCCAGGCAAAAAAAACACCCCTGACTTTCATCCGTTTGCCATCTGGCTGGGCGCGATTTTGCTTTTTGGCGCCGGCTGTGCGCAGTGTGGACTTCTGCCTGCGGCCGTGGCGGATGGAATCCTGGCGGCCATCGTCACGGTGTTCGCCATTCGCGGCGGGACCTGGTAGTTACAACGGCAATCCGGGCCTTCTCAGAAATTCCGTTTCCACCGAGTGTTTGGTGATTTTCAGGCGCGCCACGCGCGGGCCGTCCATTTCCTCCACCCGCAATTCGTAAGGGCCGGCCCTCACGATGTCGCCGGCCTTGGGAAAGCCGCTGAGCTTGCGCGTCATCCAGCCGCTGGCGGTGGCGATGCCTTCCTCATGCGGCGTTTCGCCGATGATTTTTTCCAGACCGTGCAAAGGCAATGTGCCGGCGGCTTCCCAGACATTTTCCTCCACCCGCACCAGTTCCGGCTTTTCCTGGTCGAATTCGTCCTGAATCTGGCCGACGAGTTCTTCCAGCACATTCTCCAGCGTCACGATGCCGACGGTGCCGCCGTATTCATCCACGACGATGGCGAAGTGCAATTTCCGTTCGAGAAACAGCTGCAACAATTTTTCCAGCCGCCCGGTTTCGGGAACGTAAACCAGCTTGCGCGCCACCGGCAGCAAATCCGCCGCCGTCAGCGCCGGACCCCGCGCGGTCGGATAAAGGTCCTTGATGTGTACCACGCCACGCGTCTTGTCCAGGTTGCCGTTTTCGCAAAGCGGGAAGCGCGAGTAACGCGTTTCTTCCGCCAGCGCCAGGCAGTCGGCCAGGGTTGCATTGGTATCGAAGGCGGTGATTTCGTGACGCGGCCGCATGACTTCGCGCACGATGCGATGCCGTAAATCCAGCGCGTTCAGAATGAGATCGCGGCCGCCCGCCGCGCTCCGCGTCGTGGCCAGCACGAGGCGCAATTCCTCCTCCGAAGGCGCGGTGCGCAGTTCCTCTGCGGAAAAGCCCAGCCGCCGTACCACCAACTGGGACGAGTGTTGCAGCAGCCAGATGAACGGATAGGACAAGCGGTAAAACCAGTTCAACGGTCCGGCGACCCACAACGATGTCTGCAACGTGCGCCGGATGGCAATCGCCTTGGGCACCAGTTCGCCGGCCACAATCAGCAAATAACAGTTCACGAAGAAGCCGACGCCGATGGCGATGCCACGTTGGGCCTCGGCCGAAGTGATTTTGAGCAGGTCAAACAGCGGACTCAGCAGGTCGCGGAACACCGGTTCGATCACCACGCCGAGCGCCATGCTCACGAGCGTAATGCCGAATTGCGTCGTGCTGATATAGGTGTCGATGCGCGCGAGGATATGTCGCGCCATTTTAGCGCGGCGATTGCCTTTGGCCGCCAGCGACGCCAGTTGCGTATCCCGGATGCGCACGAGGGCCAGTTCCGCCGCGACAAAGAAGGCGTTCAACAGCACGAGCACAACCACCAGCAGCAGGTTCAAGCCGTTGTGGATGAGCGGGTCAGGATTCACAATTTCACCTCGCCGAACATGACTTTGAGGATGTCTTCCATCGTGACCACGCCCGATTCGTGTCGGTCGCGTCCCAATACGATGGCCAGCCGTTCACCGGCGCGCTGCATCCGCCGCAGCGCGACTTCCAGGCGCGTGTCCTCGTCCAAAAACAATGCCGGGGTCATGTGGGCGGCGGCGGGCTTCTGCAAATCCAGATCATCACGGAACAACAGCGACCCCAGGATCAGCAGTCCCGCGATGCGCCGTTGTCCGGCGCGGGTTTCCCAGACCGGCAGGCGCGAAAATTTGCGTTCGCGCGCGAGGGCCAGCGCCGGGCCGATGGGCGTCTGGGTTTCAACCGTCACCACCTGGGCCAGGGGCAGGGCGATTTGCCGGACGGTGAAATTTTGCAGATCGAGCACACGATTGATCATGGCGCGTTCGCCGGTCGTGAAGGCCTGCGCCGATTCCTGCATGACCGCGCGCATTTCTTCGCGATTGCCGAAGGGGCGGCCGGTAAAGGCCTGCCCGCCGGTCCAGCGCAGCACGCCGGCCGCCGTCGTTTCGACTACCGCGACCAGGGGACGCAGGACAAAATGAACGGGCCGGAAAATCCGGGCCGCCGAAAGGCACAACTGGTTGGGATGCGCGCGAAACAGCATTTTGGGCAGCAGATCGAACAAGGCGTAGAACAAAAAAACGATTACGGCAAAGAGGCCGGTGATTAAAAGGTAACGTCCCGGGAACCGGTCGTGCAGATGGGCCACGACCCAGCCGAGGATGATGAAGTTGGCGAGGGTATTGCCGACCAGAATCGTCCAGAGAAAATTCTCCGGATGTTCGAGAAAATCGTGGAGCCGTTTGGCCGAGGGCCGGCCCGCGCGGGCCAGATGCCGCACCCGCAGCCGGTTCAGCGCAAACACGCCCGCCTCCATGCCCGACAACAGAAACGACAGGGCCAGGCACGCCACCAGAAACAGCCCGATTAGAATTGAGGTTTCCATTTCTATTTCACGGTTTCCACCAGCAATTCCCGGACGCGCCGGTCGTCAACCACCTGGGCGGTCAGTTTCAGGCCATTGAACGTCGTGGATTCACCGGCATCGGGTACGACCCCCAGCAAATGCACGAGCAACCCGCCCATCGTTTCGGCTTCGGCCACGACGGTCAGCCCGGGAAATTCACGGCGAAAATCATCCAGCCGCATGGTGCCATTCACACGCCAGCGGCCCGGTGTCAGTTTTTCCATCACGAAGCCTTCCGGCTGCCGTACTTCGGCGCGAATTTTGCCGACGATCTGGCCCAGAATGTCTTCCATGGTCACGATGCCTGCCGTGCTGCCGAATTCATCCAACACCACGGCCAGGCCGCGCTGCTGTTTTTGCAGGCTTTGGAACAATTGCAGCAAATTCATCGTCTCCGGCACGAACGACGGAAATTCAATCGCGTCGGCCAGGTCAATCTTCGGGTCGAGCAGCAACGCGCGCGTGTTGAGAATCCCGACGATGGTGTCCGGAGTTTCGTCGTAGATCGGCAGGCGGCGGTGTTTGAATTTTCTCGCGGCGGCAATCATTGCTTCGACGGTCGCGTCGTCCGAAATGCACGCCATGCCGGTGCGTGGCCGCATCACGTCGCGCACCATGCGCTGATCCAGGCTGACGATCTGCAGGATGATTTCCTTTTCCGATTCGGCCAGCGTGCCCTGCTGGTACGCCATTTCGAGCAGTTCATGGTATTCCCCGTCAGTGAGCGCGGGCGTTGGTTTCACGAACTGGGGCGCAACCAGTTTCAAAATGACCTCGTTTATTTTCTGCGCCGCGTAACTCAACGGGGTGGTGGTCTTTTGAAAAAGCAGCAGCAGCCAGCCGATGCGCCGCGCCCAGCGTTCCGGCTGGCGCACGGCCAGCGTTTTGGGGACGACTTCGCAGCCGATGAGAATCAGGGCCAGCAACAGGATTACCGTCAGCACGAACGGCCACCGGCCGTCAAACACCAACTGCAGCGCCACCGCGAGCATGGCGGCGTTGGCAAAG
>DATEGR010000322.1:0-5854 GCA_035279985.1 Verrucomicrobiia bacterium | reverse complement strand
TGACGTCGTGCTGGTGGACAACGGCACCATCGAAATGAAGGTCCTCGCCAAATCCGGCAACAAGGTGGAATGTGAAGTGCTCACGGCCGGCACGCTCGGCAGCAGGCGCCATATCAATCTGCCCGGCGTCAAGGTCAGCCTGCCCGCGCTCACGGCCAAAGACATCAAGGATGTAAAGCTCGGCCTGGAAGTCGGCGTGGACTTTGTCGCCCTGTCGTTCGTCCGCGAAGCCCGCGATTTATTGCAACTCAAAGAGCTGTTTGAGGAAGGCAAACCGTTGCCGGTGGTCATCGCCAAGATTGAGGATCAGGAGGCGGTGAAGAACCTGGACGCCATCGTCCGCGAAGCCGACGGTATCATGGTGGCGCGCGGCGATCTGGGCATTGAGATTCCCTACGAGGAATTGCCCATCGTCCAGCGGCGCATCGTCAAAACCTGCCTGCGCCACGGCAAACCCGTCATCGTGGCCACCCACATGCTCGAGAGCATGATTGAATCGCCCATGCCCACCCGCGCCGAGGTAACCGATGTGGCCAACGCCGTCTTCGAAGAGGCCGACGCCATCATGCTGAGCGGCGAAACGACGGTCGGCAAATACCCGCTCAAGTGCATCGAGGTCTTTGACCGCATCGCCCGGCGCATCGAGCGCAGTGGCAACGCGCAGTATCACGATTCGGCGGACTTGACGAGCGCCCGCGAAAAACTCGTCAAGAGCGCCGTGGTCATGGCCAACGAATTGAAGGCCGAGGCCGTGCTGGCGTTCACGCGCCACGGTCACATGGCCCGTTACGCTGCCTGGATGCGCCCGCGTTATTCGCTGGTTTACGGGTTGTGCGACAATGAAAAATGCGCCAATGGACTGACGTTGTGCTGGGGTGTCACGCCCGTCGTGGTGGAATTTGATTTCATCAATCCGCAGAACACCATCGAACGGGCACTGAAAACTCTGGTCGAACAGGGCCGGTTGCAGCGCGGCATGACCGTCGTCATTGTCGGCGCCATTTCCGTCGGGACCGAAATTGTGGACGCCGTCCAGATGCGAACGGTGTGAGGTGGCACCCCGATTTTAGTCTGCCGGCGTGCGTCCTTAACGGTTGAAATGGATTGGGGTGGATTTATCGCCGGCGCGATCCCGATAAGTTGTCGCTGGGATTGACTGTTCCGGGGCGTTGGTTGAAACTCATCGCATTCTCGTTGGCATGAGCACGAATTCCCAAGCCGGAAGGAACTGTGTTATGTTATTTCTTCCGTTTCTGCTCCTGCTTCTGATTGCGCAAGCGGCTTTTGGCGCGGAGCAGAACAGTCTCGTCTTCACGCACGCCACCATCATTGATGCGACCGGCGCCCCCGCACAGCGGGATGTCACGGCGGTGATCACCGGTGATCGTATCACCGCGATGGGCCCAAGCACTGACCTCCATCCTCCCACCAACGCCGTCGTCGTGGATGCGACCGGCAAGTTTCTCATCCCCGGCCTCTGGGACCTGCACGTGCATTGGTATGAGCAGGATTACCTGCCGTTGTTTATCGCCAATGGCGTCACCGGCATCCGGATTATGTGGGGCATGCCCGTGCACCACGAGTGGCGCAAGGAGATCGAGCAGGGCACGCTGATTGGCCCGCACCTGTTCATTGCCAGCGCCATTGTGGATGGGCCGAAACCGTTTTGGCCGGGCTCCATCACTGCCGGCAATGCCGACGAGGGCCGCCAGGCCGTCATAAAGGCAAGGCAGGAAGGCGCCGATTTCGTGAAGGTTTATTCGCTGCTCCCGCGCGAGGCGTATTTCGCCATTGCGAGCGAAGCCAAAAAGCAGGGCATCCCGTTCGAGGGACACGTTACCATTGCCGTCTCGGCCCGAGAGGCGTCGGCGGCAGGGCAAAAATCCATCGAGCATCTCACAGGCGTGCTGCAGGGCTGTTCGAGTCGTGAAGATTACCTTTTGAAATCAGCACAGGACGCGCTCGCAACGTTTCTGACCACCCCCAACGAACCGGCGGGCGTCATTCCCGAGATGCGTCAATCAAGCCAGGTGGCCCTGGAGACATACAGTCCGTTGAGAGCCGATGCGCTGTTCGCTGAATTCAAAACGAATCACACCTGGCAATGCCCCACGCTCATCGTGTTGCACAATATCGCCTTCCTTGATGATCCGTCTTTGACCAAGGATGCCCGGCTGAAATATATGTCCCGTGAGCTCAGGTCGAGCTGGGATCCTGCCAGGGATTTCCGGTTTAAGAACCGGACGGCCGAAGATGTCGCGCTGGGCAAGAAAGTTTATAAGAAGGAAGTCGAGCTCGTTGGCGGGATGCAGCGTGCCGGGGTCGGCATCCTGGCGGGTACGGACACGGGTAATCCCTATTGCCTGCCGGGCTTCAGTCTCCACGATGAACTGGGATTGCTTGTGCAAGCCGGGCTTACCCCGATGCAAGCGCTGCAGTCGGCGACGCTCAACGCCGCGCGCTTCATGGGGCGCGAAAAAGATCTGGGAACGATTGAGCCGGGAAAACTGGCTGATCTGGTCCTGCTCAATGCCAATCCGCTGGTGGACATCGGCAACACGCGAAAGATTAACGCGGTGGTCTTCGACGGCAGGTTGTATTCCCGGTCCGCACTCGACGAGATGCTGACCCGGGTCGAGACGCTCGCCGGCAAGATGTCCCTTGCGGAGGTTCTCCTGAAAACCATCGAGGCACAGGGCCTTGAGGCGGCGGCCAAACAATATCACGAGTTGAGAGCCGCTCAGCCGGAGGCATACGATTTCCGCGAGGAACAATTGAATAACCTGGGTTATCAATTGATCGGGATGAAGCGAATCAAGGACGCAGTGGCGATTCTGAAACTGAACGTTGAAGCCTATCCGCAATCTGCCAACGTGTACGACAGCCTGGGGGAAGCTTACCTCGACAACGGCGACAAGGAACCCGCCATCGAGAATTATGAGAAGTCATTGCAACTCGATCCCAGGAACGGCGGCGCGGTAGAAAAGTTGAAACAGTTGAAGGCCCATTGACGGAAATTTCAAGATGTCCGTGAAGCGCGGAATCTTTGTCGCCACCCGGACTCAAGGCGGCGGCGGGAGTTTCTGATGATAATCCGGATAGGGTGGACGTGGGTATGCTTTCGGCGGATTTTTCTTGAGGAGTTCCAGAACCACTTTAACCGCCTCTTCGAGCTGGGGATCATGCCCTTCGCGCACCCGCTGGGGGTCCATGGAAACTTCGTCGTCCGGCGCGATGCCGTGGTTCTCGACTTCCCATTTGCCTGCGAGACCGTATATGGCCCAGCGCGGCGCCATGACCGTGCCGCCATCCATTAAACTCGGATAACCACCAATGCCGACCAGACCGCCCCAGGTGGTCATGCCGACGAGCGGACCGATATTTAATTTACGGAAGTACCACGGCAACGCATCGCCGCCGGACCCGGCAAATTGATTGATGAGCATAACCTTCGGCCCGTAAATGCCGAGCGGTTCGGAAAGGTCATGGCCCTGCCGCGTTGCCACCCGGTTCAGGATGGGACGTCGGAGGTAGTCCACGATGTAATCCGCCAGGTAACCACCATGATTAAACCTTTCATCAATGATAGCGGCCTGCTTGTCGGTTTGCGAAAAGAAATAACGGTTGAAGTTTTTATACCCGCCATACATCGTGTCCGGCAGATACACATAGGCCACACGCCCGCCGGTCAGCTCATCCACCTGGCGCCGGTTCCCTTCGATCCATGCCAGATTCCGCAACTCAAACTCGCTGTCCACAGGCACCACTGTCACCTCGCGCGATTTCGAACCATCCGCATTGGGGCCGATTTTGAGCACGGTCTGCCGGCCCGCGGTTTCCTGGAAAAATTGGTAGAGGTTGTTGGTGGCGGTGAGTTCGCGTCCGTTGACAGCCAGGAGATATTCGCCTTCCTTGACGTTGACACCCGGCTGCGTGAGCGGCGCCTGGAGTTTCGGGTTCCAGTTCTCGCCGCTGTAAATGCGTTTGAACCGGTAGCGCCCGTTGGCGATTTCGTAGTCGGCGCCCAGCAATCCGATGCTGACCTTCTGGATGTCCGGCTCCGTGCCACCGCGCACCCACAAGTGGCCGACGACGAGATTGCCGATCATTTCGCGGAATAAATCGTTCAAGTCATTCCGGCTGGCCACCCGGTCGAGGAACGGCGCATAAACCCGCTCAGCCTCCTTGAGGTCGAGCCCATGAAAGTGGGGGTCGTAGAAGAAATCGCGTTCGATGCGCCAGACCTCGTGATACATCTGCCGCCACTCGATCGGCGGGTCAACATACACCTCCAGGTCATCCATTTTTAGCGCGCCCTTGCCGTCTTCGGGTGCCTTGGAGGAATCGGCGATATAAAAGGTGGCCCCTTTACGATAGAGCATTTTCGCGCCATCGGCGGACAGCGCAAAGGATTTGATGTCGTCCAGAATTTTTTCCGTCTTCCGCGTCTTCCGGTCAAAGCGATGGAGGGCAAAGGTGGTGGGCTCGCCGGTATTTATCACCCCTGGCCCCTCCAGCAAATAGAGGATGCCGTTCGTTCCCGTCCGCAAACGCACGTAATTTCGGGCCGGGATGGGCAGTGCAACAATGCGCTGTCCGATGTTCTCGAAATCAATCGCGACCGTGGCCGGCTTTTCCTTTTCCAACTTCTTTTTGCCTTTCTCGTCTTTCCTGGTTGAGTCTGCGGTCGTGCTATTGGTGGAGGAGGAATCGTTACCGGCAACCTGCATCGTGCCGTCTGCCTTTGCCGGGTCAGCCGGATGGTCGCCGGATTTGTCGCCGGTCTTCGAGTCGTCTTCCGCGTTTTCATCGTCGCTTTCCGGGGCCACGGGCGAGGGCAGGTCCTTGCGCAGCACAACGGCATAAACGCTGAAGGTCAACGGCCGCGCGATGCCCGACATGTCGCTGTCGCCTGCGGTGAGACCAAAATCCGTGCTGGCGGCGAAGTAGAGGTACTTGCCGTCCCGGTCGAAGGTTGGATTGAGCGCGTCACTCATTCCGTCAGTGATCTGGTTGTCCTGCTTTGTTTCCAGTGAGTAAACAAACACCGCGTGCAGATGATTCGGCAGGATGCGGTTGTAGGCCAGCCACCGGCTGTCGGGCGACCACGTGAGGTTGAAGGGCGCCGGCCCTTCATCGTAGTAATTGGTGTCCACTTTCACGGAAATGCCGTTGGTGAGGTCAACGTACCAGAGATTGAGCCGTTTGTCGGAGTAAGCAATTTTCCGGCTATCAGGCGACCAGGTGGGGCTGTAGTAGAATGACGGCGGCTGGTCGAGGGTGATCTTGCGCACTTCGCCCAACCCGTTCTGGTCGCGGACATGCAATGCGTATTCGCCCGATTCGTCCGAGAACCAGGCAACCTGCCTTCCGTCCGGCGACCACGCCGGGTTGCGGTCAGCCACGGCGGGGGTGCGACTCAGATTGCGGATGTCACCCTTCTCGGCCGGGACGGTCAGAATTTCTCCATGCGCCTCGAAGACGGCGCGTTTTCCGGTTGGCGAAATGCCGAGGTTCTGGATGTCGTCGGCCTTGAGCTTCTCGAAGTGCGGACTTATTTGCGGCATGTCGGCGGCGATCCGCACGTGCACCTCGTGCCCGGTGTGAGTGGCGAAGTCGTAAAGGTGGAGCGAGCCAAACTGTTCGTAAATGATGCCGCCGGGCCCGGCGCTGGCTGACTTGATGTCAAAACCCGTATTGTGCACGACCTCCGTGACTCTTTTCGTGTCCAGGTCGTAGGCGAAAAGCGTCACCGGTCCGTCGCGGTCGGACAGGAAATAGATGGTGTGGCCGATCCACATGGGGTTTTTGTCGTTTGAGTTGTTGCGCGGGATTTTTGTAATGCTCGAATCCG
>DATEGR010000321.1:0-5521 GCA_035279985.1 Verrucomicrobiia bacterium | reverse complement strand
GGTTCAGCGAACCGTCCCTACCGGTAAAGCACAATCGCATGAATTTGAAGGACAAAAAAGTTCTGATTTTTGGAGGCGCCGGTTTTATCGGCAGCCATTTGACCGAGCGGTTGATTCACCAGGGCGCCTCGGTGACGGTGTTCGACAATTTGAAAACCGGCCGCACCGCCAATCTCGACAAGGTCCGGCAACACCCCGGCTTTCGTTTCATCCAAGCCGACGTCAGCAGCCGGAAGCAGGTGGATGAAATTGTCCCCGGCCACGAGGTCATCTTTCACTTTTGCGACGACAGCGACATCCGCTCGGCCGCCGAACACCCGGACACTTTTGTTGAACAAAACATTATGGGCTTGTTTTACGTTCTGGAGGCCATGCGCCGGAATGGCATCCGCCTGATTTTGTTCCCCAGCAGCACCACCGTATTCGGCGAATTGGCCAACCCGCCGGCATCGGAATCACACGGCCCGATGATTCCGTTGAACCTTTACGGCGGAGCGAAGCTCGCCGCGGAAGGGTTGATTTCGGCCTGGGCGCACACCTACGATTTTTGCGCCGTCGTGTTCCGTTTCGTCGGCATCATCGGCGGACGCATGGACCACGGCGTGGTCCACGATTTCGTGCGGAAACTGCAGAAGGACCCGAAACAACTGGAGATTCTGGGCGACGGCACGCAAAAACGGTCCTTTGTGCTGGTGGACGATTGCGTGGATGCCATGCTCTTCTCCCTGGCCCGGGCCGCGAAGAATTTCAATCTGGTCCACATTGGGAATGTGGACCAGATTTCAATTGCCGAAGCCGCCGAAGTCATTTTTCACGTGATGAAATTAAAAAATGTTGAACTTCGCCCCACCGGCGGCAAAGTCGGTTGGAAGGGCGACGTGACCTCCAATTTCATCGCCACCGAGACGCTGACCGCGTGGGGATGGAAACCGCGCCACACAAGCCGGGAAGCCGTGTTCGAGGCGGCCGGTCGTTTGGCTTTGGAAAAAGGCCGTCAGTGAGCTCGTCGGTCAGCGGTTCTCTGGCGCACATCCCGGCGGCATGTCCCCGGCGAAAACAAGCAGGGACGCCTGGCCGGGAGGGCGGTTTGTGGAAGGCTTAAGCCGTCCCCACTCTGGAAATCAGAGCGTTGCCCTGGGTCGGATTTGCATCAGTACTAATAACATGAAATAATGCCAAAACAGCATCTTTTAACAGCATGGACCATGGCATGAACCAGAATCCAAAAGCCAGAAATTTGGACCGTGTGGAACAGGATCAATCCTGGTGCCGGATCGGATTGACATCCAGCGCCCCCCGGTTTGTACTATGAGAGTCAAATTGAAAACCCGGGGCATACCTCCAGGGACCGGAAGCCGACTCGCGTCACTGCTGGCGGCCGGTTGCGTGTTCGCGGGCGCATTCATTGCCCCGGCAAACAGGGTCGCCGCCGTCGAGCTTTGGCTGTCATCCACCAACAGCCTGGGCTATTTGGGCCAGCACACCAATTTCGGCAGCGGAACCCAACTGAATCCGTATTACGGCGACTTTGACTATATCATGGCGAACAGGATTCCCGCCTCGACGATTGTTCATTTGGGTGAAGGTGTTTTTTGGACAAAGGCGAATTTTGGGTACCAGATCCCGGCCGGTATCACCCTTTCAGGCGAAGGGGAAAGCTTCACCACCGTGCGCCGGGCAACGAATTTTCCCGGGTATGCCCAGCAAATTTACTGCATTTTACATTCCGCATATTCCAACATAACCGTTTGCAATCTGACGTTGGACAACAATGCCTTCGATTGTTTTGCCAACGGATGGACGAATGCCGTGCTCGGCGTTGCCCTGCTGGGGAGCGGCGAAACCATACAGCACGTTACCGACGTAAACGGATACGGGAAAGCTTTCGGCTTTTCCCCGGAAGGATTCCAGTTGTCGGTTGGAAACTTCGGGCAACATGACAACAAAGTCATCGGCTGCACGGTGTCCAACTTCATTGGACTCTATGGCGATGGGATTGCGGCAGTCGGAGATTGCGTGGTGGAAGGGAATTACATTTATTTCCCGGTCCTGCCGGCGGGTCAACCTTCACCTTGGCAATTCGGCATCAATGTCGTTGCTTCCTCCCGGGGGAGTCTGATCATTGGCAATCATGTCTATGGCGGAGCCGATGGATTTCATAACGATACCGCCGGTGACACCAACCTGGTCATCGCCGACAATGTTTTTGAGAATGTCTGTCAAGGCGTTTACCTGTCCGGCGTTGCTGGGCCGTATAATTCGGTGATTATCTCTCACAATTTGATGACTCAGATTACCAATTATCCGGCATATCACTCGGAGATGTTCCTGGTTGACATTGATACCTACTATCCCGGGGAAACCAACCTGAACATTACCGTGGATGGCAACATCCTCCGTTATTACCAGAATGTTCCCTTTACCAGCGATGGCCTCCAGGGCGCAATTCATATTGCTGCAAACTTAAATAAGTCGAACCAAAACAACGAAAACATCTCCATCATCAACAATCAAATCGACGCGCGGATGCCGGTCGAAATCACCGACCCCATTTCAAATCTTTATGCCAGTGGGAATATCCCGCTGAATGGGACCAATTTTGCCACCTTCAATGGATATCCCGGTTTGACCAATTTCGTTCCCGACCCATAGCGATTGACGGCGCTGCCGATTCAGGGTGGATCCCCGCAAGAATCAGTTGTCAGCGTCCCCTGGGCTGGAATATAATGGGCATTATTGGCAATAGCGCTCGTGGCATTATGTACCGTTTTGTAGTGAAATGAACAACCCCTTATTTCGCACCCTCATTATTTTTGGGGCATGCATTGTGCTGGCGGTCTGGCTCGGCTTTCTGCTGGTCGGGCCGCTGACTTATTCCTCCATGGCCGTTTACGGCGCCCTGGCGTTCATCCTCGCCTTCCCTTTGCTGCTCCGCTGGCACTATCCCCTGCTGTTGTTGAGCTGGTACATGACGGTGTCGGTCTTCTTCCTGCCCGGCAGTCCTTCGATAGCCCTGCTCATGATCGTGTTGAGCCTGGGAATTTCCATATTACAGCGGATGATCAGCACCCAAAGCCAATTCATTCACGTGCCGCAAATTACCCTGCCGCTGCTTTTGATGCTGGGAGTAATCGCCGTCACGGCCAAGCTCACGGGGTTTGGCTTGCGGGTGTTCGGTAGTGGTATCTATGGCGCGGCCAAATATTTTTATCTGGTGGGCGGCGTCCTGGGCTATTTTGCCCTGTCGGCCAAAAAGATTCCGCCGGAACGAAAAAACCTCTACATCGGGCTGTTCTTCCTCGGCGGCGTGGTGGGGATTGTTGGCGACTTCCTGCCGTTCCTGCCACGTTCATTGTATTTTATCTACTGGGTATTCAAGCCCAACACCAATTTTCTTGTCTCCGGCAGAATCGATTCAGGCGATACCCGGCTGGTCGGCACCTGGTTGATGAGCATGGCCGTTGTCTCGTACATGCTGGCCCGGTATGGTATCCGGGGCATGTTCCTTTCCGGCAAACCGTGGCGCTGGATCCTGTTTCTCCTTTTCGCAGTGGCAGGAATGCTTGGCGGTTTCCGCGGATACGTCATCCTGGTGGGTTTCAACTTTATGGTGCAATTCTTCCTGGAAGGATTGTACCGGACGAAACTGATGGCGGTCCTTGTGGCCGGCGGGATTCTCGGCGCGCTGGCGATGATTCCGCTCTCGGACCATCTGCCCGATACCATCCAACGCGCATTGGCTTTTCTGCCCTACAAAGTGGACCCGGAGGTGCGGTTGGAAGCCCAAGGCTCGCTGGATTGGCGCCTCGATATGTGGCAGGCCATCCTGCCCCAGGTTCCTCACTACCTGCTGCTGGGCAAGGGTTATGTGCTTTCGCAACGGGACTTCAGTTTCTTGGTGGATCCCAATGGCATGTTTCGCAATTCAGCATTTGCCGAGAATGACGCACTGGCCTTGTCCGAGGATTTTCACAACGGCCCGCTCTCGGTGGTCATCCCCTTCGGCATCTGGGGCTGTCTGGCCTTTCTCTGGTTTCTGGCGGCCGGCACCTGGGTCATGTACCGCAACTATCGCTATAGCGATCCGGCCCTGCAAACTGTGAATACCGGCTTATTGGCGGCTTTTCTCACTGTGACCTTTTTTTTCCTGTTTGTCGGCGGCTTTTTCAACAATGACATGCTGAAGTTCTGCGGGTTGGTCGGCTTCAGCGTCGCCCTTAATGGTGGCGTGCGGCGGCGCGTCCGCGTAGTCCAACCTGTTCGTGAAACGCCCGGCCCGCGCAGTTTTGCTGCCATGCCTGGCTCCCCCGTGCCTGCCTTCCAGCGGCGACAGCCCGGTCTCGGCCGCTGAACGGCCGGCAGTGGTGTGGTTTGCGATTTCAAGGTAGGGTCATCGCGCTGCGATGACCGCGCCGCGTTCAGCGGCGCAACGAACCATCGAATGATTCATAGCCGTTCAGATTCCGTCCGCTGAACGCGGACGGTGACGCCGGCACCCCGACAGACTCCTGTCGGGGGCAGGCCGCGGCGTCCTTACCATGGCAAAAGGCACCACCACCGCGCGGCCAATACCATTGACAAGCTCCGCCATGAAAATGTAATTTCAAAAATCAGGTTTCCGGGCCGTACCCGCCTGGACATTTTGGAATGATTCAAGCTCGCTCCGCTGAAAAAAAACATGAAGCCCATCGAATCCAATGCCGACATCGAGCCATGCCTTGCCGTGGTCATGCCCGTGTATAACGAGGCCGGCACCGTCTCGGAAGTCGTCAACCTGGTTCTCGCGCAGCGGCCCGTACAGCAACTGGTGATTGTGGACGACGCGTCCACGGATGGCACCTGGGAGAAACTTCAGGCCCTGGCTGCGGAGAAACCGATGATCCAACTGGCGCGGCACGCGGACAACCAGGGCAAAGGCGCCGCCTTGCGCACCGGTTTCCGCCTCGCCACCGCCCCGCTCGTGATTGTGCAGGACGCGGATTTGGAGTATGACCCGGCGGAGTATTACCGGGTGCTGGCCCCCATTCTGGCGGGCCGGGCGGACGTGGTTTTCGGCTCGCGCTTCCTCGGCGGCAGCCAGGGTCATCGGGTCCTTTATTACTGGCACTCGGTGGGCAACCGGTTGCTGACCACCCTTTCGAACATGGCGACCAATCTGAACCTGACCGACATGGAGGCCTGTTACAAGGCCTTCCGGCGGGAGTTGCTCCAGCAGATTGTTCTTCAAGAGGACCGCTTTGGATGCGAGCCGGAGATCACGGCCAAGGTGGCCCGCCTGCAGGCACGGGTTTACGAGGTGGCCATTTCCTATTACGGCCGCACGTATGCCGAGGGCAAGAAGATTGGCTGGCGCGACGGTCTGCATGCCCTGTGGTGCATTGCTAAATACAACCTGCTGGTGCGCCATTGATCCCGGGCCATCCCGCCGGGAGCAGCTCAAACTCGTAGCAGCGGACGTGAGTCCGCTCCAATTTAAAGCCCAACAGCGGAAAAGTGAGCCGACTCACTTCGGCGGCTACGA
>DATEGR010000320.1:0-25336 GCA_035279985.1 Verrucomicrobiia bacterium | reverse complement strand
GCGCGTGGAACTCGGTTTGGATTTGCCCGTCGTCAAGCTGTTCCAGTATCCGACGATCGCGGCCCTGGCCGGTTTTTTAGGCGAGCGCACGGAAAATTCCCTGGAAAAAATCAATGAACGCGGCCGGCGGAAACAGGCGGCTTACGGGCGGCGGCACGAACGGGAGGAAGTTCCGGCATGAGCGTGGCACCCCAAAAAACCAACGCCGGTATCGCCATAATCGGCATGGCCGGGCGATTTCCGAAGGCCCGGAACCTGGACGAGTTCTGGCGCAATCTGTGTGATGGCGTCGAGGGTATTTCGTTTTTCACCGACGAGGAACTGGAAACCGCCCGCGTTGAATTTCCGAAAGACAATTCCAACTATGTCAAGGCGCGGGGCATTCTGGAGGACGCTGATTGTTTCGACGCTGCTTTTTTTGGCCTGACTCCGCGTGAAGCCGAAGTGATGGACCCCCAGCATCGCGTCTTCCTCGAATGCGCGTGGGAGGCGTTGGAACACGCTGGCTGCAATCCGGCGAAGTTTGACGGCGCGATCGGCGTATTTGCCGGCATGAGCATGAACACCTACCTCGCTCACAATCTGCTCACGCATCCTGAACTCGTCGCGCAACTCAACGAACACCAGTTGATGCTCGGCAACGACAAGGATTTTCTGCCGACGCGGGTCTCCTACAAACTCAACCTGCGTGGGCCGAGCCTGAACATCCAAACGGCATGTTCCACGTCGCTCGTCGCCGTGTGCGTCGCGTGCCAGAACCTTTTGGACTACGAATGCGATGTGTCGCTGGCCGGCGCGGTGTCCATCGCGTTCCCGCAAAAGCGCGGTTATCTTTTTCAGGAAGGCGGCATCGCGTCGCCGGATGGACATTGCCGGGCGTTCGACGCAAAAGCCGCCGGCACGGTCGCCGGCGAGGGCGTGGCCATTGTTGTTTTGAAACGGCTGGAAGACGCGCTCGCCCATGGCGATACGATTTACGCCGTCATCAAGGGTTTTGCGATGAATAACGACGGCTCGAATAAAATCGGCTACACCGCGCCCGGTGTCGAAGGCCAGGCCGAAGTCATCGCCACCGCGCAGGCCATGGCCGGTTTTGCGCCCGAAACCATCCGCTACGTCGAAACGCACGGCACGGCCACGCCGTTGGGCGACCCGATTGAAATCGAAGGGCTGATGAAGGCATTTCGCACCGGGGAAAAACGGAAACAATTCTGCGCCCTCGGCGCAGTAAAAAGCAACATCGGCCACCTCGACGTCGCCGCCGGTGTTGCCGGTTTGATCAAGACCGCGCTGGCTTTGCACCATAAACAAATTCCGCCAAGCCTGCATTTCCAATCGCCGAATCCGAAAATTGATTTTGCGAACAGTCCGTTCTTCGTGAACGCCAAACTTGCGGATTGGAAAACCCCTGACTCGGAGCCGGCGCGGCGCGCCGGGGTCAGTTCCTTCGGCATCGGCGGCACCAACGCGCACGTGGTGCTGGAAGAAGCGCCGGAAACAAAAGTTTTTGAAGCATCGCGTCCGGCACAGTTGCTGTTGCTTTCCGCCAGAACGGCGACGGCGCTTGACCGGGCGACAGTCAGTCTCGCCGCACACCTGAAACAAAATCCCGGGCTCAACCTTGCTGACGTGGCTTACACGTTGCAGGTTGGCCGGCATGAGTTTGCGCACCGGCGCATGGCGGTTTGCCGTGATCCTGGCGACGCCGGGAAGCTGCTGGCAACACGCGAAGCCAAGCGCGTTTTCTCCCGTATCCCGGAGGCAGAAAATCCGCCGGTTATTTTCATGTTTCCCGGCCAGGGCGCGCAGCAGGTCAACATGGCGCGCGAGCTGTACGAGCATGAAACCGTCTTCCGTGAGCAAGTGGATAATGGTTGCGAAATGCTCCAGCCGCACCTCGGCTTCGATTTGCGGACGATGCTTTATCCGGAACCGGAAAAAGCCGGGGAGGCGCAAAAGCAATTGACGCAAACGGCGGTTGCGCAGCCGGCGCTGTTCGTCGTTGAATACGCCCTGGCAAAACTTTGGATGAGCTGGGGTGTGCCGCCGCAGGCCATGGTCGGCCATAGCGTTGGCGAATACGTCGCGGCCTGTCTGTCCGGGATTTTCCCGCTCGACGACGCGCTGACATTGGTCGCCGCGCGCGGTCGGATGATGCAGCAAATGCCCGCCGGCACGATGCTCGCCGTACGTCTGCCGGAAAGCGAAATCAAACCGCTGCTTGGCGAACAAATTTCCCTGGCTGCCATCAACGCGCCTTCGCTTTGCGTCATCTCCGGCCCGGCGGATGCCGTTGAAACAGTTCGGCGCGCTTTAACGGAACGGGGCGTCGCCACCACATTGTTGCAAACATCGCACGCCTTCCATTCGCCAATGATGGAACCGGTTTTACGACCATTTGCCGAATTGGTCGGCAAAATGCGTCTGAACGCGCCGAAGATTCCGTTCATTTCAAACGTGACGGGCCAATGGATTTTGGGCGAAGAGGCGACTGACGCGAATTATTGGGTGAAGCATTTGCGCCACACCGTCCGCTTTGCCGACGGCGTGTCGGCACTGCTGAAAGAACCGGCCCGCGTTTTCCTGGAAGTCGGTCCGGGCCGGACATTGTGCAACCTGGCGAAGCAACATCCGGCGTGCGGCGCGGGCACGGTGATTGTTCCCTCGCTCAGTCACGCGAAAGATCCGGCATCAGACCTGGAAATGTTGCTGGCCGCGCTGGGTGAACTCTGGTTGTCGGGGGTGGAGGTGGATTGGGACAGTTTTTGGAAGCACGAACACCGCCGTCGCGTGCCGCTGCCCGCTTATCCGTTCGAGCGCAAGCGTTATTTTGTCGAACCGGCGAAATCGGTTTCAACGCCGGCGGTTTCAGCTGCCGACGCTTTGCCCCGGCGTGACCAGGCCGCCGTCAAAATAACGCAGGACGAACCGGGAGAGGTTGTTCCCATCCATTTCATGTCTCCGCCGATGCCGGCCGCGCAGGAGGAAGGCATAATCGGGACGCTGCGGACGTTATTATGTGATTTATCCGGCATGAATCCCGCCGCCATGAACGGCGCGGCCACGTTCGCGGAACTGGGTTTTGAATCGCTGTTCCTGACGCAATTCAGCCTGGCGCTGGAAAAGCAGCTCGGCGTACGCGTTGCGTTCCGCCAATTGCTCGAGGAATATTCCACACTCAAAGCTTTGGCAGTTCATATTGAACGCAGCGGCAAGTGGCGCGTAAAAGGCGGATCGGGAGAAACGGCGGTTCGGATTCGCCAGCCGGCCGGTCCGGCCAACCTTCCGCTCACCGAAGCCCAGCGCGAACTCTGGCTCGCCTCGCAAATCAGCGACGCCGCTTCCTGCGCTTATAATGAATGCCGTCTGCTGCAGCTGCGCGGCGAATTAAAGGAGAATACGCTGACGGCGGCCATTCAATCATTGGTGGATCGGCACGAGGCACTGCGGACCACATTTGCGCCGAACGGTGATTTCCAGCGGAGCCAACTTGCATTCAAGCTGGATGTGCCGTTGCTCGACTGGTCGAAGCTGCCGGCGGACGTGCGGCCATCGCGCCTGACCGCGCTGCTGCGGGACGAGGCGCGTTTGCCGTTCGACCTGGTCGCCGGCCCGTTGCTGCGAGCGTGGCTGATCCGCATGGAGGACCAGCATCACGTGCTGGTGCTGACCGTGCATCACATTGTCTGCGACGGGCATTCGCTGGGAGTTTTGTTGCGCGAACTGGCGGAAATTTATTCGGCGGAAAGCCAGGGCGCACACAGCGAACTGGCCGCTCCGTTGCAGTGGAACGAATACGCCCGGGAGCAGTTACAGGAAAACCCGGCGCGCGCTGCGGACGAGGCGTTCTGGGTAAAACAATTCGCCGCTGGCGCTCCGGTATTGGAACTGCCAACGGACCGCCTGCGTTCAGCGGCGTGGACCTTTGAAGGAGCGCGTGAATCCCGCCTGCTGCCATCGCCTCTCGCTGCGGAATTGAAGCGCCTCGGCGGGCAACGCGGCGGAACGCTGTTCACCACCTTGCTCGCGGCTTACGGCACGTTATTATGCCGCTTGACCGCCCAGGATGAAATTGTGGTTGGCATTCCGGTCGCCGACCGCGCGTTGGCGGGGGGCGAATCGCTCGTTGGCCATTGCGTGAATTTTCTGCCGCTGCGCCTGGCATTTGATATTGCCGAGACGTTCGAGGCAAACCTGGCACGTGTCCAAAAAGCTTTCCTCGAAGCTTATGAGCACCAGCATTGCACCTTTGGCCGACTGCTGCAAAAATTGAACCTTTCCCGTGATGCCAGCCGGATGCCGCTGGTATCGGTGACGTTCAACACGCAGCGACTCGGCGAGGAACTGAAATTCGCCGGCCTCGAAACGGAGCTGGACGCAAACCCGCTGGCTTCCACTCATTTCGACCTGGGCTTTGACGTGACCGATATGGGCGGCGCCCTGCGGGTCAATTGCCGGTACAACACAGCCCTGTTCACGGCTGAAACCATCCAGCGCTGGCTCGGCCATTTTCAAACACTGCTCGAAGGCATTGCCGCCCGGCCGGCACAAAAAATCCATGACCTGCCGTTGCTGGGCGAGGCCGAACGGCGGCGAATTCTGGTCGAATGGAATCCGGCCGCCGCGAAACCCGCAAATTATGCGGGCGACAAATGCATCCACGAACTTTTCGAAGACCAGGCTGCGCGGACACCCGAGGCGGCGGCGGTCACATTTGAAAATCAGTCAGTGACTTACCGGGAGTTGAACCGCCGTGCCGACCGGCTGGCGCAACAACTGCGCGCGTTTGGCGTCGGCCCGGAGGTGAAGGTCGGCCTTTGCCTGGAGCGCTCGCTGGAAATGGTCGTGGGCATCGTGGCCATCCTCAAGGCCGGCGGCGCGTATGTGCCGCTCGACCCGGCGTATCCGATCGAGCGGCTCAGATTCATGCTCGAAGATGCCAAAATACCCGTGCTCCTGACGCAACCATCGCTGCGCAACAATTTCAAATCTGAATTTTCCGATCTGAAACTTTTGTGTGTAGACGACGCAGATCACACATCACGTTTCACGCATAACCGTTCGATTCCGCGCCCCGAATTCCGCGCTCCGAATTCCGACAATCTCGCCTACGTCATCTACACCTCCGGTTCCACCGGCCAGCCCAAAGGCGTCATGGTTACGCACCACAACGTAACGCGGCTCTTCGCCGCCACGCAGCCGTGGTACCAGTTCAACGCGCGGGACGTCTGGACGTTGTTCCATTCCGTCGCATTCGATTTTTCGGTATGGGAAATCTGGGGCGCATTGCTTTACGGCGGGCGGCTGGTCGTCGTGCCGTATTTAACAAGCCGTTCGCCGGAGGCCTTCGTCGAATTGCTGGCGCGCGAACGGGTAACCGTGCTGAATCAAACGCCGTCGGCGTTCCGGCAGTTGATCCAGGCCGAGCAGGGCATGAGCCCGCCGCCGGAACTGGCGTTACGCTACGTCATTTTCGGTGGTGAAGCGCTGGAGATGCAGAGTTTGACACCGTGGTTTGAGCGGCATGGCGACCAGCAGCCGCGATTGGTGAACATGTATGGCATCACCGAAACCACGGTGCACGTGACTTACCGGCCGCTGACCGCCGCCGATGTGGATTGCGGCAGCGTGATTGGCGCGCCGATACCGGATTTGGAGCTTTACATTTTGGATGGCCGCCGCCAGCCGGCGCCGATTGGCATTCCGGGCGAGATTTATGTTGGCGGCGCGGGCGTGGCGCGCGGTTATTTGAACCGGCCGGAACTGACGATGGATCGGTTTATCCCGAATCCGTTCAGCCGCGAGCCACAGGCACGCCTCTACCGGACCGGCGATTTGGCGCGCTGGCTGCCGAACGGTGATATTGAATACCTCGGTCGCGCCGATCAGCAGGTGAAAATCCGCGGCCACCGTATCGAACCGGGCGAAATCGAATCGGCGCTCGCCCGGTATCCGGCCGTGCGTGAATGCGTTGTCATGGTGCGCGAAGATTCGCCCGGCGAAAAACGGCTCGCGGCTTATCTCGTTGCAAATTCTGAAATTGCCACTGGCGAACTGCGCAACTTTCTCAAGGTAAAATTGCCGGACTACATGATTCCCTCCGCGTTTGTCTTCCTCGACAAGCTGCCGCTGACGGCCAATGGCAAAGTGGATCGCCGCGCGCTCCCGTTGCCGGAGTCGGTCCGGCGGGAATCGGCCGAAAGCTTCGTCGCACCGCGCACGCCGACCGAGTCCGCGCTGGCGGAAATCTGGCACGAAGTGCTCCGGGCCGAGCGGGTCGGTATTTACGACAACTTTTTCGAGTTGGGCGGCCATTCGCTGCTGATGACGCAGGTGATTACCCGCGTGCGCGAGGCGTTTCAAATCGAACTGCCGATGCGCCGGTTCTTCGAGTCGCCGACCCTCGCCGGGCTGGCGGCGGTCGTGGAGGAACTGCTCGTGGAGGAAATTGAACAATTGAGCGACGACCAGGCCCGCCGGCTGGCACGCAACGCGGGTTGATTTGCGAAAATTTATGATCGCGGAAGACGAAATCATTTCACACCGGCCCGAGCTTTCGGACGGAAAGCGCGCACTGCTGGAAAAACGCCTGCGCGGAACGCTGAAGGACCGATCCCGCCCGCCGGGGATTCCGCGTCACTCGTCCGCCGACAAAGCGCCGTTGTCCTTCGCGCAACAGCGGCTCTGGTTTTTCGATCAACTGGAACCCGGCAGTCCGCTTTACCACATGCCGACGGCGTTGCGGCTGCGCGGACGGCTCAACTTCAACGCACTGCAAAAAGCGTTCATTGCCATGGTGGCGCGGCACGAGTCGTTGCGGACGCGATTTGACGCCGAAGACGGCTGTCCGGTGCAAATCATCGCCGCCCCCGCGGCGGTGGAATTGCCGGTGATGGATTTGTCACGCGAGCCGGCTGCTCAACGCGAGGAGACGTTGCGGCAACAGCTCAACGCCGAGGCGAGGCGACCGTTTGATTTGTCACGCGGTGGATTGGTCCGCGCGCTCCTGATCCGGCTGGGCGAAACGGAGCACGTGTTCCTGGTGAACATGCATCACATCATTTCCGACGCGTGGTCACTGGGCGTTTTCTTCCGCGAACTCTCCGGGTTTTACGAGGCGTTCAGCGAAGGCCGGGAAATGAGGCTGCCGGAACTGCCGATTCAGTACGCCGATTACGCCGCGTGGCAGCGCGAATGGCTGCGGGGCGAAGTGCTGGAAAAGCAACTGGCGTTTTGGAAACAACAGCTTGCCGGCGCGCCGCAATTTTTGGAACTGCCGTCCGACAAACCCCGGCCCCCGATATCGATGTTTCGCGGTGGACACGCCGAACGGCTTTTACCCCGGTCGCTGACTGAAGAATTGAAACGACTTGGCCAGGCCGAAGGCGCGACACTGTTCATGACGCTGCTGTCCACGCTGAACGTTTTGCTGCACCGCTATACACGGCAGACGCAATTGATTGTCGGCTCGCCCATGGCCGGGCGCACCCAACTGGAGACCGAGGGGCTGGTTGGATTTTTTGTCAACACGCTCGCGTTGCGCAGCGATTTGTCCGGCAACCCGACGTTCCGCGAACTGCTGGCGCGCGTGCGACAAACCGTGTTCGACGCCTACGCGCATCAGGATTTGCCGTTTGAAAAACTGGTTGAGGCCCTCCAACCGGCGCGGAGTGCGGGCCACACGCCGCTGGTGCAGGTGATGTTCGTGCTGCAAAACGAAATGGCGCGCGACTTGAAACTGCCCGAGCTGACGGTTGAACCGGTTGCGGTGGACACCGGCACGGCGAAATTTGATTTGACCCTGGCGGCCGAGGAATGGCTGGACGGTTTGCTGGTGCAGGTGGAATACAACGCAGACTTGTTCAGCGAAGCGACGATGGTCCGGATGCTCGGCCATTTCCAAATTTTGCTCGAAGGCATCATTGCCAATCCGTCGCAAAAAATCGGCGAGTTACCGCTGTTGACGGAAACGGAGCGGAGACAATTACTGGGGGAATGGAACGGCGCGGCGGCCCACTATCCGCGGGACAAGACCATCTCGCAATTGTTCGAGGAGCAGGTGGAAAGAACGCCGAACGCGGTGGCGGTGGTTTGGCAGGGGGAACAACTTACCTATCACCGGCTCAACGGGCGGGCGAACGCCTTGGCGCAGCACCTCCAAAAACTCGGCGTTGGCAAGGGTAGGATGGTCGCGGTCTGCCTGGAACGGTCGGCGGATTTGATCGTCGCGCTGCTTGGCATTTTGAAAGCGGGCGGCGCTTACGTTTCACTCGATCCGTCCTATCCGAAGGAGCGGCTGGCGTTCATGTTGGAAGATACCCGACCGCCCGTGTTGCTGACTCAGGAAAAATTTCGCGGGCGATTTGATTTTCAACTCCGGACTGCGACCTCTGATGTCCGACCTCCAATTTTGGTCTGCCTGGACACAGGCCGGGAGGGGCCGACCCCGCCTGATGCGGCCAATCCCGCAAACCAGGCGGCACCTGGCACCCCGGCGTATGTGAGTTTTACTTCCGGCTCCACCGGCAGACCCAAAGGCGTGATCGTGCCGCACCGCGGTGTCGTGCGGCTCGTAAAGGAGACCAACTATGCGCGCTTTGGCGTCGACGAAACGTTCCTGCAACTTGCGCCGGTCGCCTTTGACGCCTCGACCCTGGAAATCTGGGGCGCGCTGTTGAACGGCGCGAAGCTCGTCATGTTTCCGCCGCACACGCCTTCGCTCGCGGAATTGGGTGAATTCATCCGGCAGAATCAAATCTCCACGCTCTGGCTTACGGCCGGGCTGTTCCATCAAATGGTGGAGGAACAGCTCGAAAATCTGCGGGGTGTGCGGCAACTGCTGGCGGGTGGCGATGTGCTGTCGCCGCCCCACGTCAAACGCGCGCTGGCAAAGCTGCCGGGCTGCAAAATCATCAATGGCTACGGTCCGACGGAAAACACGACCTTCACCTGCAGTCACGAAATTTCGGCGGTGGATTTCGAAGGGCGCTCGATTCCCATTGGTCGCCCGATTGCCAACACGCAAGTTTATGTGCTGGACGATTATTTACAGCCCGTGCCGGCAGGTGTTCCCGGTGAATTGTATGTCGGCGGTGACGGTCTGGCGCTGGGGTATTTGAATCAGCCGGAATTGACGGCGCAAAAGTTTATTTCGAATCCGCTCGGCAAAGATCCCGGGGCGCGTCTCTACAAGACCGGCGACCTTGTCCGCTGGTTGCCTGAGGGAACGATTGAATTTCTCGGGCGCCTGGACCAGCAGGTGAAAATCCGCGGGTTTCGCGTCGAGTTGGATGAAATTGAAACGGTGTTGAACGAGCATCCCGCCGTATGCGAGAGCGCAGTGACAGTCTGGGGTGACTGCGCCGGCGACAGAAAACTCGCCGCCTATTTTGTAGCCGATTCGGCCGTGCCGCCTGAGGCATTACGGGCGCATTTGAGCCAAAAATTGCCCGGTTACATGATTCCGACGGCTTTTGTCCCGCTGCAAAATCTGCCCCTGAACGGTAATGGCAAAGTGAATCGCCGGGCGCTCCCGCCACCCGACGGACAATGGCTCCAGCCGGCGAAAAAATTTATCGCTCCCCGCGATGAAGTGGAAGCGCGGCTGGTAAAGATCTGGGAGGAAATTCTGGGCGTCAGCCGCATCGGCGTCGAAGACCATTTTTTTGACCTGGGCGGCCATTCGCTGCTCGCGGTGCGTCTGGTGGCGCGCATCGAAAGAGTCTTTAACCGGAAAATTCCGGTGGCGGCCGTGTTCGAGTCGCCAACCGTCGCACAAATGGCGCAGGCGCTCCACGGGGAAAAACGATCCGCCCCGGCCTCCAGCATCGTTGAAATCCAGCCGCGCGGGACGAAACCGCCGCTGTTCCTGGTCCATGGCGTGGGGGGCGGCATGTTCTGGGGCTACACCAACTTGTCCCGCTATCTGGGTGCCGACCAGCCGGTGTTTGCCTTTAACTCGCGCGGCATGAGCGGCCAGCGGGAGCTGGCCACCGTCGAGGAAATGGCCGCGCAATACGTCGCTGACCTGCGCGCGTTCCGGCCCCATGGGCCGTATTATCTCGGCGGCTATTGTTTTGGCGGCAACGTTGCCTACGAAATGGCGCGGCAACTGGAAGTGCAGGGGGAAAAGATTGCGTTGCTGGCGCTGGTCAATTGCGCGCCGCCGAATTCCAGCTACGCGCGTTTCAAACTGACGCCGGTGTCCGTTTTTAAATTCCTCCGGAACCTTGTTCATTGGTTGGGTTACATCCGGCACATGACCGATTCGCAGCGGCGCGATTTCTTCCGGTGGAAAATCCGCGCGTTCCGGAAACGCTGGCAACGCCTGCGGCGCCGCCGGCGAATCACGCCGGTGAATCTTGACGTGGATGAAGTGGTGGATTTGTCAACGCAACCGGAAGACCGCCGCAAGCTATGGGAAGCTCATGTTCGTGCGTTGCTCGCACATCACACCCGGCCGTATACGGGCCGGGTGACGTTGTTTCGAACGCGTGCCCACTCACTGTTCTGTTCCTTCGATCACGCCTTTGGCTGGCGCGGCTACGCCGGCGCCGTGACGGTGCACATTGTTTCCGGCGCCCACGAAAGCGTGCTGGACGAACCCCATGTGCGGACGCTGGCGGAAAGGCTCAAGCAATGCCTGCGTGAAATTCACACCAACCGATCCGGAGGAATCTCGAAATGAACCTGCTCCGATTTTTGTTGCGCAACGCGCGCAAGCTGACGTTGCTCACCGGACTGGCTGCGCTGGCGAGCGGTGCGTGCAACGCCGGCTTGATCGCCCTGGTCAACGCGGTTTTGAACCACCCGGAAGTTTCCGCCCGGGTCATGGTCGGGAGTTTTGTTGCCCTCGGTCTGGGCAAGGTGGCGACGAACTTCCTTTCGCAGCTGATCGTCGCGAGGTTCTCGCAGGGGGCGATCGCCAATCTGCGCTGCGATTTGGTCCGCAAAATCCTCGCCGTGCCGCTGCGGCACCTGGAGCAACTCGGAGCGCCGCGGCTGATGGTCACGCTGGGTGAGGACGTGCTGACCGTTGCCGAAGCGCTGCTGCTTCTCCCGAACTTTGCCGTGAACCTGGCTGTGCTCGGCGGCGGCGCGGTTTATCTGTGCTGGCTGTCGTGGAAAGTCGCCTTGAGCATTTTTGGGTTCATTCTGCTCGGCGCGGCCGGCTATCGGTTTCTGGTGGCCAACGGTTTTCAACATCTCCGCCTGGCGCGCGAGGAAGCAGACCGGCTTTACGCCCATTTCCGCGCGCTCACCGAAGGCATCAAGGAGCTCAAATTGCACCGGAGCCGGCGCGGACAATTTCTTTCCGACTGTGTCGGGCCGGCGACGTAACGCTTTTCCCGGCACAATATCGGGGCGGAACTCCGGTTCATTCTGGCGCACGGCTGGAGCCAGTTGCTGTTCTTTATCCTGGTGGGACTGGTTTTATTTCTGTTGCCGGCCCTGCAACACGTCAACCCGCGCGCCCTGACCGGTTACATCGTGGCGACCTTGTATTTGATGGGACCGCTGACCGGGGTGCTGGGCGTCATGGCCGCCATCGGCCGGGCCAACGTGGCGCTGGAAAAAATCGAGCGGCTCGGCTCCTCGCTGGCCGCGCACAGCAGCGAGACATGTTTACTCGCCAAACCGGAAAGCAAACTCGATTTTGAACGGCTCGAGCTCGCCGGCGTCACCCATTCGTATCATCACGAAAAAGATGACAGCCATTTCATTCTCGGCCCGATGAATCTGGTGTTCCAGCCCGGTGAACTGGTATTCATCGTCGGCGGTAACGGCAGCGGCAAATCCACGCTCGCCAAAATCATTACCGGGCTTTATCCGCCTGAAGCCGGCCAGCTCCGGCTCGATGGCCAGACCATTTCCAACGCCAACCGCGACGATTACCGCCAGCTGTTTTCCACCGTGTTTTCGGACTTTTACGTTTTTGAAACGTTGCTGGGCTTGACTGGCGTGAACCTGGATGGACGGGCGCAAAATTATCTGGCCGAACTGCACCTGGACCACAAGGTCAAAGTCCGCGACGGCCGGTTGTCCACCGTGGATTTGTCACAAGGCCAGCGCAAACGGCTCGCGCTGCTCACGGCGTATCTCGAAGATCGCCCGTTTTATCTGTTCGACGAGTGGGCCTCCGACCAGGACCCGCAGTTCAAGGAAATCTTTTACCGGCAGATTCTCCCCGACTTGAAAGCGCGCGGCAAAGCCGTTGTCATCATTACGCACGACGACCGGTATTTCTGCTGCGCCGACCGCGTGATCAAACTGGATTACGGCAAATTGGTTTACGACCGCCCCACCGCCGAACCGCCGGAAGAGCCGGTTTTGCCGGCCACGAACGGCGACAATCACGTCCTTTCTTCATCGGTGCAAAGCCTATGACCCCCGAAATTCTTTTCGACCCGCCGCCAAGGAACCTGGAACTGGTGAATGGCGACACACACGTTTTCTGTGCCTCGCTCGACCAGCCATTGGCGCGGTTGGAACAATTCGCGGAAATGTTGTCGGCCGACGAACGCGCCCGCGCCGCGCGTTTCGTTTTCAAGCAGGACCGAAACCGCTTTCTGGCCGGACGCGGCCAGTTGAGGGAGATTCTTGGCTGGCTGTTGCATACTAAACCGGCGCAACTCGCTTTTACTTACGGTGATCACGGCAAGCCGCTGTTGGCCGCGCCGGTTGGGGGACGGTTTTTGTATTTCAACCTGGCGCATTCCGACACCATCGCTGTTTGCGCCGTCTCGGCTCAGCACGAGGTCGGGATTGACATCGAACGGGTTCGCCCCATCCGTGAGGCGGAAGAAATTGCGACACGCTTCTTTTCCGCGTCCGAAAACGCAGAATGGCATTCGCTGCCGGCCGGCCGGCAAATGGAAGCATTTTATGATCTCTGGACCGGCCGGGAAGCGCTGGTGAAAGCCGTTGGCAGCGGTCTGGGCGAGCCGTTTGGGCAGGCGGAAATGTTATTGGATTCCGGGCAGCCGGCGCGGTTATTGAGCCCCGCCAACCGGGCAGACCTTTTCCTGGATTTTTTCCTCCATTCACTGACACCGGCCAGTGGTTACACGGTCACCGCTGCGACGAAAAGCGCAGAGACGCCTTATTGCTGGAAGTGGCCGGCTCAATTGACATCGCCAACCACGCACATCGCATTTGATTCGCAGCCGGCTTTAAGACCAGCCCATACGGGCCGTAAAAACTGCGAACAGGGGCGATAGACTCGTCCAGGCGGCGGCAATACTGCCAGTTGTCACCGGGAAAAGCAGTTCCCCGCCATGCCCCGCCCGGAGGGCGGGGGCGTGGCGGGATGGCTTGAAGATGAATTCTGCTCAGATGAAATCAAATGGGACCATGACAGACGACCTGACGCAAGCGGTGATGGCCGCTTGGGCGGCAAGAAATTTGCCAGCACGGTTGGATGTCGCGGCAACGGCGAAACTGCTGGGCTTCACGGAAAGTGATATTCAGATTTTGATGGTTTTTGGAAAACTGACGCCATTGGGCGATCCCGCTCCCAATGCGCCCAAATGGTTTGCTGCCGTTGAAATGATTCGGCTTGCGGCAGATCAAGACTGGCTGAACAAGGCCACCAAAGAGATTGCCAAATACTGGCGGCATAAACGCGAGCGCCGCTATAATGTCCTGTCCCCACCACGCCTTTAATTCGTGCGGATTGGGCGTTGCTATGGAGTGATGACAAACCGGTAAAACTGCTGTGAAGGCGAGAAGCCGCCAAAGTTGGTCGCCGTCAGTGAGCCACCGATGCTAGTCACTGATGCATTAAGGACATTGGACCATCCACTAGTCGTTAGGGAGGTCCGATACTGAAGTTGATAAAATTCCGTTGCCACGGAGGGGATGGTGACGAGAACATCCGTGCCCTCAACTTGGATGGTGCTGATTTGATTGGCGGGGGGATTGAGCGGAACAATGAGTTTGAACACAGTGCCATCGACACCCGTCCCGCCTTGTGAGGTCGTGCCATAGAAATTGCCATCGCTGCTCTGCACCAGCCCAAATGGAAAAACTCCATTTATGGTACCAGTGCCACCAGTGAACGAAAAAAGATTGGAGTAACTGCCGCTTGGACTGATGCGGAACACGGTGCCATAATCTCCCACTCCGCCGTAGAGGGTCGTGCCGTAGAAATTGCTATCGCTGCCCTGCACCAGCCCTAAGGGACTAGATCCATCGCTGAGATTTGTAAACGAATAAAGACTCGTGAAGTTGCCGCTCGGACTAATTTGGAACACGGTACCATAATTGACAGTGTAATCGCTGTTTGTCCCGCCTGTGGAAGCGGTGCCATAGAAATTGCCGTCAATGCCCTCCGCCAGTCTGGCCATTGGGTTTGCCCCGTCGCTACCGTTGCCAAAGGAGTGTAAAATCGTCAGGCTGCCATTAGTATTAAGCTGGAATACGGTGCCATAACCATTCGTTCCGGCGTATTGAGTTGTGCCATAGAAATAGCCGTCGCGGCCCTGTACCAGCCCGGCTACGGGATGGGCTCCATCGGGGTTATTGGTGAAGGAATGCAGAATTGTATAGCTGTTGCCACTTGAATTGATGCGATATATTGTGCCAACCCCGCTTGATCCGCCGTTGTAAGTCGTACCGTAGAAATAGCCGTCGCGGCCCTGTACCAGCCCGGCTACCGGATTAGACCCATCACCTGCATCGGTTGCTTCGTGGAACGTGTGAAGAATTTTCAGACTGCTATTCGTGCTAATTTGGAACACGGTGCCGGCGCCGTTGTTCGTCCCGCCATCGTAAGTCGTACCATAAAAATAGCCGTTGCTGTCTTGCACCAGACCGGCTTCTGGGTGAGACCCGTGGTAATCCCTCTGAGATGAAAAGCCGAACGTCCAGAGAGTGGTCAGGCTGCCGCTCGGACCGATTCGGAACACAGTACCTGCGCTTTTCGTCCCACCGATGTAAGTCGTGCCATAAAAATAGCCGTCGCAGCCCTGAACCAGTCCGGCTTTTGGTGTGGAGCCGTCGCCACCAGTGAACGAGTAAAGATTTGTCAGAGTGACCTGCGCGAACAAATTGGCAGTGGCGGCGTACAGACCTAGACTGGTAGCGACAATCTTCAGGGCACGTGTGTTCATAACTCCTTTCTGGTTGTAGCTGATTTTAAGTTGGCAGAGGTCATTAGATTCACCGAATCAAGCTCGCCAGAAGCCCAAAATGGTGAGCAAGTCTTTCAGAGTCAATATTATAGAATAGAATACATGTGTCAATTTTAATAATTTATTATTGTCGTTCTCTGACCGGTCAGAACACAACCAATACGGATGGCTCAAAAGTGTCACCTGATTTTTCACCTAAAGTTTCACCTGACGGGCACTGATGGGGCAGTAAGGGGGCAATGAATGGGCGTTGAGCGGGCGGTCGAAAAAGCAGCTTGAACCCCCGTAAAATCAAGTTATAGTAAGCCTTGAAACAGAGTGTGTTAGGCTCGGAACGGTAAAGCTTCCGCGTTCGATTCCGACCCTCGCCTTAAATGTTTACCTGTCAGATCATGCATTTCCGGCCGTGGTCCTATTTTGGAACTGCCGGCGAGGAGGGCTTGTTTGTGGTGTTTGACTCCTCGGTCCATGGGTGTCCTCCCGGCTTGACCTCGCCAATTTCAATCCGTCCGCTGTAAAAGTCGTCAAAGAGTTTATAGGCTTGCGGGTCGTATTGCCTGAGGCCGTCAGGTCCATCAGCCGGTTTGGGGCCGGTCATTCCCAGATCGCCATGTGTGCCGAAATACCACATGGACAACTCGGCAAAATATTCGTCGGCGTTGGACGCCGCGTAGGCCCCCTTCCAAAGTCCTCCGGCCAGAGAATGCCGATACTGTTGGTTGAACATCTCAACCACGTTAAGCGGGATCCCATGCTGGCGAATAGCGTGGGCGAATTCATGCGTCAGAATGTCGCGTCCGTAGTAATGGTCACCCTTGAGCCCGAGTAAATTTTCTTCGCCGCAGGATGTCAACCGTCCGCCCAGGCCGCGGGTCCGTTGGTCAATCGTTTCACCGTGATATTCCGGGAGAGGCTTGCCTTTAAGATCACGGAATTCCGGCAGGTCCGAAGTGACCTGATGCTGGCCGATGATGTGTACCTCGACGCCGGAGGCCACAAGATTGGAGGCCACGGCCGGCAAATGTTCAAGTTGCCGGGAAATCCGGTCGTACGCTATATATAAGGCCTTATCCGACACCACGGCGGGCGCTTTGACGGGGATGCCGTGGCAAACAAGTTCCTTGGCGAAGAAGCCTTGTTCCGGCGGATCGAGCGGGATGATGCCGGGCCGGGTCACCGCGACCGTTTGGTCAGCGGCCTGCCCGGTGTTTGCGCTGATGGCAGCCAACGCTGAAAGAACGGTTACAATCAGTCCGGATTTATTCATAAGATTGGTGAGATGCCACTGCCGTGCGTTGTTGATGGCGTTTGCCGCGAGCCGCACCGCCCGGCGAAGCGGTTCCAATAGACACGCAATGCCATTTTCGTCTCGTCAATGTCCGGTTAGAACGAGGCTGCGTTCGATTTGCGCCGACGCGCGTTTCTGGCCGTTTGGAGAAAATGACTTCGGGCGGGTTTGCATCAAGCTTTCGATTTCGTCCGCCTCGATGGGTATGTCCGCCATCAAATCCACCGGGCCTTTTTCCGTCACCAGCACGTCGTTCTCCAACCGCACGGCGAATCCTTCTTCGCGAACATAAATGGCGGGTTCGACGGTTATGATCCAGCCGGCTTGAAAGGGCTGGGTGTTATTCGCCGGGTCATGAACCCCCAGCCCGAGCGGGTGCCCCACGCCGTGCATGAAATACTTTTTGAACGCCGGTTGGTCCGGATCCTGGCGGCTGATCTCGCGCGACGTCAACAAGCCCAGGTCCACGAGCTCCTTTTCGACAAGTTGTTCGGCTTCTTTTTGCCAATCACGCGGTTTCTTGCCGGGTATTAAGCCCTCAATGCACCGGCGCAACATCCGCAGGACTGCATTGTAAATTTGTTTTTGTCGGCGCGTGAAACGGCCGTTCACTGGAATGGTACGTGTCATGTCGGCATTGTAATTGGCATACGCCGCGGCGACATCCAGCAGTAATAATTCGCCCTCGCGGCACACGGAGGAGTTGCTTACGTAATGCAGGCAGCAGGCGTTGCCCCCGGTGGCGATGATGGGCAGATAGGCGAACTGGCTGCCGCGCCGGATGAATTCGTGCGCGAACTCGGCTTCCACCTCGATCTCACGCACCCCGGGCTTGATAAATTTGAGCGCGCGCAAAAAACCGGCCGCCGTCAGATCGCAAGCCTTGCGAATCAAGTCGACTTCGATCGGTGACTTGACGGCGCGCAACTGGTGCAACAACGGCGCCAGCCGGCGGTGATCGTGCAACGGATAACGGCGCAGGGTCTCGGCGATAAAGCGGGCCTCGCGGCTTTCGACTTCAATGACGGCGCGGTGATGTTCGTTGCTGTTCAGAAAGACGTGTTCGCACTCACACATGAGCCGATGGAACAGCCGCGGAAATTCCGACAGCCAGTGGACATGGCGGAGACCGCTGATTTTCCGCGCCTCCTCCTTGGTGAGCTTGTGTCCTTCCCACAACTCATTTTCGGCGGTCGGTTCCCGCAGAAACAACAGTTCACGGTGTTTCGCGTCGTCCGCATCGGGATACAACACCAGGATGGTTTGCTCCTGGGCGATGCCGGTAAGGTAAAACAAGTCCGAATTGGGAATCATGGCCAGGGTTCCGTCACCATTGGCCGGCAGCACATCATTGGCGTTGACGACCGCCAGCGAATTCGGCGGCAACAGGCGCCCCAACCGCTCGCGGTTGGAGATGAAAAGTTGCGGATCAATTGGTTCGTGGTGCACGGAAAAACCTTTTCAATCAAACGACTTCAACAGTTCAGGCTAATAGCAATTATTACTTTTTACATCAAGTACCATCAACCCGGGTCGAACGGCGTTCGCTTTTCCAACAAAGCTTTTACCGTCAACCTTGGCCAAGGCAACTTAAATGTTTCTACATTCAGTTTAACCTGAACCAGATATAAACGCCAATGCAGGAAATCCACAGGAACCTATCAAATATCACCGTAACCCGTTTCCTTTTTTGCTTACTTATGTGCATGATGAGGCGAGCTTCGCTCCAGCCTGAATCCCGGCGCCAGGAGCGTGCCACACGAAAGGGTTTCATGAAATACACGGTCTCTTTGCTCTTGTTGGTCGGGCTGTCCGGCCGGATATTGGCGGTCGAACCGCTGATAGACGCAAGCGATACATGGCCCCATCCCATTCCCTGCCGGATTCAGGACGGTCCCAACCCGGACCTGTTTGTCATGACCCTCGGCCCGGTCAAAACGTCCATCGCGCAAGGGACGTTTGATCCGGTTAAGGATGAAGTCGCGTTGAGCGACGGCACTGTCGAATCAAATTATTATCGGGTCGTGCTGGGTGTGAAGTTTTATCAACCCCTGGACAAATCGCATTTTCCCCTGCCACCGTCCGGCTGGTGTTCGTGGTATTACTATTACAACCGCATCACCGAAACCGAGGTGAAGCGCAATGCCGCGTGGCTCGCCGCGAACCTGAAGGATTACGGAGCAAAGTATGTGCAAATTGACGATGGCTGGCAGGGCAGTAACGGTCCCGTGGGGTGGCGGGATTGGACCAGCGTCAACCGGCAACATTTCCCCGACGGCATGGCTGCACTGGCCGCTGACATTAAATCACTCGGTTTGGAACCCGGCCTCTGGCTCGCGCCTCATGGCCAAAGCAACCCGCAGGTGGTGAGCAATCATCCGGACGTTTTTCTGCTGAGGCCCGACGGCACGACCGCTTCGGACACCTGGGAGGGCAGATTTTTGGCGGACCCGACCACGCCCGCGACGCAGGACTATTTGCACGACCTGTTCACCCGACTGGCTGGTTGGGGTTACGACTACTTCAAAATTGATGGCCAGCCCATCGTGGTGGACGAATACGGCCGCCGGAAGGAATTCATGAGAAATCCTTCGGACGACGCGGCCGGCCTATACCGCAAAACCCTGGACACCATTCGCGCCGCCATCGGACCGGACCGTTACCTGCTGGGGTGCTGGGGCATCCCGCTCGAAGGCGCGGGCATCATGAACGGGTCGCGCACGGGCGGTGACGTGGTGTTGGGGTGGGGCGGATTCCAGGTCGCGTTGCAGCCGACGATGCAATACTACTACCTGCACAACCTCGTCTGGTATTGTGACCCGGATGTGATGCTGGTGCGCCCGCCGCTCACACTGGACCAGGCCCGCGTCTGGGCGACGCTCGAAGGACTGACCGGCCAGGCGTTGATGTCCAGTGACCGGTTGATGGACTTGTCCGAAGACCGCGTCGAGTTGTTGCGCCGGGTTTATCCGGCCACCGATATCCGGCCGCTCGACCTGTTTCCCAGCGAACGGAACAAACGCATCTGGGATTTGAAGGTCAGTCATCTGGGCCGCAATTACGACGTCGTGGGCGTGTTTAATTTTGACGCGGACAAGGCAGAACAGATTCTCCTGAAATGGAAAGATCTTGGATTGCCCGAAGACAAACCCATTCACGTCTTCGACTTTTGGAATCAGGAATATCTTGGCGCCTGGTCGGCAGGCATGGCGGTTGACGAAGCTCCGACCAGTTGCCGCGTCCTGACGCTGTTGCCCGACAATGGCCGCATTCAGTTGATCTCCACCAGCCGTCACCTCACCCAGGGCTGGGTGGACCTGGTCGCGCTTGACCAGGATGCCGCCGGTGACACGTTCAGTGGAACCAGCAAGGTCATCAAGAATGACCCTTACGAATTGCGCTTTGTATTCCCGCGCGGCGCCAACTACGTTGTCACCAGAGCCGTGGCCCGGGTTGGCTGGCGCAAATTGCCGGTAAAAATTTTCAATCACCAGGGTTGGGCAGCGGTGCGGATGAGTTCGACGAAAACCCAGGCAGTGAAATGGGAGGTGCAATTCGCGCCGGCTGACTCGTACCGTTTCCCGCCTTCGGAGCCAAATGGGCTGTGGCTGGAGCGCGTTGGCCTCGATGGCGTCAACCTGCACTGGCGCGAGCAGTATTATCTGAACGCGGGTTATCAGGTTTACCTCAACGGCGAGCGCCTCGGTTACGCGCCGCAGGCCAGTTTCCCCATCCGCGGCCTGGATCCGCACACCAACTATACAGTCACCGTGAAAACGGTGGAGCCGGATGGGGTGGAAAGTCCGCGCGCCGCCCGGTTGAGTTTCACGCCGGCTTCGCTGCTCCCAGCGGAATTGTCGTTGACCCGGCTGGAACCGCTCCGCTCGAACGGCCGCTGGCGCGGGTTTGAACTGGACGAGATGCCTTCCGGCGCGCCGCTCGTGCTCGGCGGCAAACGTTATGAGCGCGGATTGAGTTCCTTGGCCGGCTCGGAAATCGCGTATGACCTCAACGGACTTTATGACACCTTCTCGGCGCGGGTGGGTCTGGATGCCGGCGCCAATGAAAATGGCAACGCTGAGTTTATCGTCCTCGGTGATGGCAAGGAACTCTGGCGCAGCGGCGTTCTCAAAAAATCCGATGAGCCCAAGCCGGTACAAATCAGCATCACCGGGGTCCACAAACTCTTGCTGCGCACCACCGGCACCGGCGAGCGCTTCCGCCGCGCGCAGGCCGATTGGGCCGAGCCAACGGTGGCCAGACCAGCCGAACAATGAACTTCTGGAACCCCGGTCGCTGTTGCTGAACCGAAATCATGGAAACTGAACTGGCGGGAAAAGTGGTTATCGTGACCGGCGCCTCCGGTGGCATCGGCTCCGCCATTGCCCGTCGATTTGTCGGCGAAGGCGCAAAGCTGGTGTTGCACTATCGTCGCCGTCGGGCGCAGGCCGAGGCGTTGCAGCACGACCTGGCTGAGGCGGACGTGTTGGTCGCAGGCGCCGATCTGACCCGGGAAGCCGGCGCGCGTCGATTGATGAACATGGCGGTAAAACGATTTGGCCGGGTGGACACGTTGATTGCCAACGCCGGGTCGTGGGAAGCACGCGATATTCCATTGCATCAGATGTCATTGCGGCAGTGGCATGCCACGCTTGAGGCCGTCCTGACCTCGACGTTCCTCAGCGTGCGCGAATTTTTCAAATGCGTGGCCCGTCAACGCCGCGGAAACGCGGTGCTCATTGCTTCCACCGCCGCTGTGTTTGGCGAAGCCGGTCACGCGGATTACGCGTCGGCCAAGGCGGCGATGGCGTATGGCCTGACGCGCACGTTGAAAAATGAAATCGCCCGCCTCGCCCCGCACACCAAGGACTACTGCGGCGGTCGCGTGAACTGCATTTGCCCCGGCTGGACGCTCATTCCGCGCACCGCCGGCAAGTTGAAGAATGCAGCGACCGTGCGTAAGATCACGGCCACGATGGCGCTGCCGCAGGTTGCGCGTCCGGACGACATCGCGAATCTGGCGGTCTTCCTTTCCTCCGACAAATTGGCGCGGCACATCACCGGTCAAACGATTTTGGCTGCCGGCGGCATGGAAGGCCGCTGGTTGTGGCAGCCCGGAGAGGTGAATCCGGACATTGTGTGAAGGGGATTTGCGGCGAAACTCAATGTTGTCCGATCTTGCCATCCACCAGCCGCCAGAGATTTAGCGGGTTGGATTCCTTCAGTTCATCAGGCAATGCGGGATCCGGAAAGTTCTGGAAACACACGGGCCGGACAAAACGTTCAATGGCGCGGGTGCCGACGGAAGTGGAGCGTCCATCGGCCGTGGCGGGGTAAGGTCCGCCGTGCGTCATCGCGTGACAGACTTCCACGCCGGTCGGGAAACCGTTGCAGACAAGGCGGCCGGCCTTGGTCTCCAACACGGCCAGCAGGTCGCGACTGGCGGCAAGGTCTTCCGGCGTGCCGTGAATGGTGGCGGTGAGCTGGCCTTCCAATTGCCGGGCCGCGGCGAGCATCTGGCCGGGGGAACCGCATTGCACCACGAGGGTCGAGGGGCCGAAGATTTCGTCCATCAAAATGTGGTTGCCTAGAAACGTTTCGGCATCCGTGACAAACAACGCCGCACCGGCATCGGCCTTGCCTGCGCCCGCGTCGGCGTGGACGCCGGCCACGGGCCGCACGCCGGGTGTCTTCGAAAATTTTTCGACGCCCGAGCGGTAGGACGCGCATAAATCAGCGGTGAGCATGGTGCCCGGGGGCGTGGCGGCTATCGCGGTTTCGAGTTTTTGCAGGAACGTTTGTGCCGCCGGACCATTCCCGACCAAGACAAGGCCGGGGTTTGTGCAGAATTGTCCGACGCCCAGCGTGACGGAGGCCTGGAGGCCGGAAGCGATCGTCCCGGCGTTTTGCTGCAACGCGCCCGGCAGCAGAAAAACCGGATTGATGCTGCCCATTTCGGCATAGACCGGGATAGGTTCAGGCCGCGCCGCCGCGGCGTCCATCAACGCCCGCCCGCCGGTGCGCGAGCCGGTGAAGCCGACCGCCTGGACGAGCGGATGTTTCACCAGCGCCATGCCGATGTCGCGGCCGGGGCCGAACAGCAATGAGAAAATTCCTTCCGGCGCGCTGCAATCCCGGGCGGCCTGCTGGACGACCAGCCCGACGAGTTCCGAGGTGCCGAGGTGGCCTTGATGCGGCTTCACGATTACCGGACAACCCGCTGCCAGGGCGGAAGCCGTGTCGCCGCCGGCCACGGAAAACGCGAACGGAAAATTGCTGGAGCTGAACACCACCACCGGACCGAGCGGCGCCCGCAGCGAACGCACATCCGGCTTCGGCATGGGTTTGCGATCTGGATCCGCGTGGTCAATCCGCGCGTCGCACCACCAGCCTTCCTCAATCAGCGTGGCGAACAATCGCAACTGGCCGCAGGTGCGCGCCGTCTCGCCCTGGAGTCGTCCCAACGGCAGGGCGGTTTCCTGCTGGGCACGTTCCTGAATCGTCGCGGCGTGGATTTCAAACAATTCCGCCATGCGCCGGAGCAGGGCGGCGCGCCGTTTGGCCGGCCAGCGGCCGTATTCAGCGAAGGCCCTGGCGGCGAGTTGGGCCGCGTGTTCAACGTCCTTTGGCGTGGCCCAGAAATAACCGGGTTCCAAGGCCGCGCCCGTCGCGGGGTTGATGGCCGGTGTCGGTTTGCCCGCCGGCTTCACGCGGCCGTGGCCCAGAAGAGAAAGTCCTTCAAGTTTCATGATTATAAACAATAAGCGAAGCGAGGGAACCCGCGACGCGGGACGGAGGGGCACGGATTAATGCTGGCAGGGCGGGCAGTCCTCTGCCCGCCGCACCACAGATTGCCGCCCGGCGGCGCGCACGGAGTGACGCGCCCTACCAGCGAAACGAATCCGTGTTTATCCGTGTTCATCCGTGGTTGATTTTATAGTTTCGGCCGCTTCGCGAGCGCGGTTTTGAGCGTATCGAGCGCCACTTTGCGTTCGGCTCCGGCCAGCGCCAGCCGCGGCGGGCGCACCCGTTCGCTGCCCCGCCCGACTTCCTGTTGCACGAGTTTAATAAGTTGCACGAACTTGTTGACGGTGTCCATCCGCAGCAACGGCAGGAACCAGCGGTAGAGTGCCTCGGCTTTTTTGTGTTCGCCGCGCGCGGCGTAATTGAACAAGGCCACGGACTCGCGGGGAAACGCATTGACCAACCCGGCAATCCAGCCGACCGCGCCGGCCCGCACACCTTCGACCACCACATCATCCACGCCGACCAACAATGCCAGGCGGTCGCCGCACGCCGCTTTCAACGCGGTGACGCGCCGCACATCGGAACTGGATTCCTTCACCGCGGCCAGGTTTGGATTTTCCTCGGCCAGTTCGGCGATTTGCGCCGGCAGGAAATCTGTTTTGTAGGAAATCGGGTTATTGTAAAGCAGGCACGGCAGCCGGGTGGCCCGGATGACCGCCTGCACATGCGCTTTCATTTCGCGCCAATCGCTCGAATAGACATAAGGCGGCAACACCATCAGGCCGGAGCAGCCGCTTCTTTGGGCCGCCCGCGCCAGCTCTACGGCCTCGGCGGTGCTCAAGGCCGCAATGCCTGCCACCACCGGCGCCAAGTTGCCCAGCGCACCGACACAGGTTCGGAGGATGGCAGCTTTTTCGTCGAACCGGAGGGTGGCACTTTCGCCAAGCGAACCGAGGGCCACGACGCCGCGGCAGCCGTTTTCCACCAGCCATTGGGCATGGTTCGCCACCGCGCCGTAGTCCACACTCAAGTCCGGCTTGAAACCGGTGGTCATGGCCGGAATAACGCCTGCCCATTTCATGTCTGTTTTTTTCATACGCAATTTCTCTTGAATCTCAACTGTAACGATCCGGTGAAAGTTGGCTGATGTCCCAGGCCGGTTTTTCGCCGGAAAGAATTTCCGCCATCAGCCGGCCGCTGACCGGGCCGAGGCTCATGCCCATCATGGCATGGCCGGCGGCGATCGAGAGGTTCGAAAATTTCGCAGTGCGGCCGATAAATGGCAAACCATCCGGGGAGCAGGGCCGCAATCCGCACCACGGCTCGAGGCCGTCGAAGTCTTCCGGTCGGAAGTCTGGATAATATTTGGGAACGGCGGCAATAATGCCGCGCACCCGTGCGGGATTGATGTCTTCGTTCAACCCGGCAATTTCCATGGTGCCGCCAAAACGCAACGCCCCCCCCATCGGTGTGGCCGCCACCCGCGCTTCGCTGAAGATTGCGCAGATTTGCGGGAGCTGCCGTGGCCGGGGCAGGGTGAGGCTGTAGCCTTTGCCGGCCTGCAGTGGCAGGCCCAAACCGAGTTCGCGCGTCAGGTTCTGTGACCAGACCCCGCCGCACAGCACGAATTCGTCTGCTTCATGTTCGCCAATACTGGAGCACGCGGCGACGATACTTTTTTCTGTTCGTTGCCAGCCAACCACCGGTGCGTTCCAGATGAACTGCACGCCGAGTTCGTGGAGTCTCTTTTCCAGCCCCGCCAGGAAACGGTCGGGAACGAGGTGACAATCCAGCGGAAAATAAACCGAACCGGCCACGTCCATGCGCACATCCGGGTCGCGTGCCGCCGTTTGTTTGGCGTCGAGGACTTCCGCCGGGATGCCGAGCGCGCGCGCCCGTCCGGCGGTCTTCGCTTCCTCATCAAGCGTGTGGGATTCCTTGCACAACATCAGCAAACCCTTTTTGACCAGGCCGAAATTGCTGCCGAGCGCCCCGGCCAGTTCGTCATAACCGGCACGGCTGGCGAGGCTGAGATCGCGCAACAGCGGCGCGGCGCGGCGAATGTGTTCCGCATTGGCGGCCCGCCAGAACCGGGCACACCAACTGAACAAATCCCAGGACCATCGCGGCCTGAGGTGGAACGGCGACGCCGGGTTCCACATCCATT
>DATEGR010000319.1:0-3691 GCA_035279985.1 Verrucomicrobiia bacterium | reverse complement strand
TCTGGGGCACGGATATCGGCGGTTTCTTTCCGGGCGCGGACCGGGAATACACCGGCGAGCTATATGTCCGCTGGTTTCAATTCGCCGCGTTTTGTCCCTTGTTCCGTTCCCACGGGCGCACGTGGCAGTTGCATTTGCCCTGGGGTTGGAACACCGGCATGACCGGTCCGGTCGAATCCAAACCGGTGCCCGACCCGTCCGAATTGCACAACGCCGCCGTGGAACCGATTTGCCGCAAGTATGACGATTTGCGGTATCAACTGGTGCCTTATACCTACACCCTCACGCGGGAGGCACGCGACACCGGTTTGCCGTTGATGCGCGCGTTATGGCTGCAATATCCGAATGACCGGCAAGCCGTGAAACTCGGCGACGAATACCTCTGGGGCCGGGACCTGCTCATTGCGCCGGTGACGGAGCCGGGCGCCACGACGCGGCGCGTATACTTGCCGGAAGGAAACTGGTTTGACTGGTGGACCCAGGAACAGATTCAAGGCGGGCGCTGGATTGACCGGCCGGTGAATCTGGAAACGATGCCGATTTACGTGCGCGCCGGGGCCATCCTTCCGCTCGATCCCATTCGCCAATATATTTCGCAGCCGGTAGCCGAACCGACCAGGTTGCAAGTGTATCCCGGCAAAGACGGCGTGTTTACCCTTTACGACGACGACGGCCAAAGTCTTGACTACCTGCACGACCCTGATCCGGCGGCGGTTTGGATTCGTTTTCACTGGGATGATGCATCGCGGCGGCTCACCATTGGCCCCGATCCGCGAATGAAGCAATGGCCCGGCGGCGCGCGCGTTTACCAGGTGCAGCTGGTCGGCCGCAACGTGGAACCCAAACGGATTGAATTCCGCGGCGTGCCGGTGCAGGTGAATCCATGACCGCAAAATTTATTATGAATACGAAACGACTCCCTGAAATCATTGTTTTAGCACTTACCCTCATCGCGGCGGCCGGTGCTTCGGCCCAAATCGGGCGCACCAACTTTCCGACGCTCGTCTTCCGCGACCGCGTCGAACCGAACTGGTTTGCCGATTCGAGCGGGAAGACCAATGAATTCTGGTATCGCCTTGACCTCGCGCAAAGCAACCGGGAATTCATGCTCGTCAACGCGGTCCAGGGAACACGCGGGCCCGCCTTCGACCAGGCGCGCGTGGCCGGGGCATTGACGAAATTGACCGGGCATGAAGTCGCTGCCGAACGGCTGCCGGTCGAATCGCTGGATTTTGACCGTGACGGCAAATGGGTGACGCTACACGGAACGGAGGGCGATTGGAAGTTGAACCTGACGTCGTACCGGATTACGGCCGAGACCAACAACCCTCCGACCGGGCGGCAATTGCCCGCCGGGCGCGTGCCGCATCCGTCGCAAACGATCGGGCCGGAAACCGAAATCACTTTTGTGAACCAGCTGCCGACAGCGGTGGATTTGTTCTGGGTTGACCCCGACGGAAAACGTGTGGCCTATGGCAATCTGGCGCCGGGTGAACGCAAGACCCAGCACACTTTCGCCGGACACGTCTGGCTGGTAACCGGCCGCACCGGCTTTGTGCTCGGTGTGTTTCAGGCGGAGGCGAAACCGGGCATGGCCACCATTGGAGGGCGTGGTGGCGGTTTTGGCCGGTTCCGGCGAGGCGGCGGTGCCGGCGGTCAATCTCCGTCCGGGCCGGCCGGCACGTCACCCGACGGCAGGTGGCAGGCATTTGTGTATGGCAATAATCTTTATCTGCGCGACCTGAAATCGGGCAAGGAAACGCCGTTGACCTACGATGCGAACCCGAACAGCACCTACGCGCGCGACCAGGAATTTGAGCAGGCCGTCAACATGCAATTCGACGCGAGCAACCCGGCGACGCCAACGCCGGAAGTGTATTGGTCGCCGGATTCGAAACACCTGGTCGCCATGCGGCTGCAACCGGGCACGGTGCGCCGGGTTTATGAGGTCGAATCCTCGCCACCGGACCAACTGCAGCCCAAATTGACGTCCTATCCTTACTTGAAGCCCGGCGACCAGGTGCCCGTCAGCAAGCCGCATTTGTTCGACATCGAAACGATGAAGGAAATTCCCGTCAGCGATGCGCTCTTCACCAATCCGTGGTCGATCACCGACGTCCGTTGGGAGCCGGATTCATCACGGTTCACGTTCCTGTTCAACCAACGCGGTCATCAGGCGTTGCGCGTGTTGGCCGCGGACGCCCGGACCGGCGAGGTCAGACCGGTGGTCGACGAGGAGAGCAAGACCTTCATTGATTACTCCGGCAAGTTTTATTGCGATTACCTCGACGACACGCACGAAATCATCTGGATGTCCGAACGTGATGGCTGGAACCACCTTTATCTTTATGACTCGACAACGGGCGAGGTGAAAAATCAAATCACCCGGGGCGAATGGGTTGTGCGGGCTGTGGACTACGTGGATGAAAAGACACGGCAAATCTGGTTTGAAGCCGGCGGCATCGTGCCGGGTCAGGACCCTTATTACATCCAGATTTGCCGGGTGAACTTTGACGGGACCGGCCTGAAGGTGCTCACCGACGGCGACGGCACGCACACGGTCGAGTTCTCGCCGGACCGGCGGTTCTTTATTGATACCTGGTCGCGCGTGGATTTGCCGCCCGTCAACGAATTACGCCGGAGCGACGACGGCAAGCTGGTGTGCAAACTCGAAACCGCCGATGCCAGCGCGCTCTATGCCACAGGCTGGAAACCGCCGCTGCCATTCGTGGCCAAAGGCCGCGATGGCGTCACCGACATCTACGGCGTGATTTGGCAGCCCAGGAATTTTGCAGCGGACAAAAAGTATCCGGTCATCGAAAATATTTATGCCGGCCCCCAGGATTCATTTGTGCCCAAAGCGTTTCGCCCGCGCTATACGCAGCAGGAGCTGGCGGACGACGGCTTCATGGTGGTGCAATCGGACGGCATGGGGACATCGAATCGCTCAAAGAAATTTCACGACGTCTGCTGGAAAAATCTTGAGGACGCCGGATTTCCGGATCGCGTGCTTTGGATCAAAGCCGCCGCCGCGAAATATCCTGACATGGACTTGAGCCGGGTCGGAATCTACGGCACGTCGGCGGGGGGGCAGGATGCGCTGCGCGGCATATTGGATTATCCGGATTTCTACAAAGCCTGTGTGGCTGACTCCGGCTGTTACGACAACCGCATGGACAAAATCTGGTGGAACGAGCAATGGATGGGCTGGCCGCTGGATGAAAGTTATGTTCGCAGTTCCTGCGTGCCGGACGCCCACAAGCTGCAAGGCAAACTATTCCTGATGATCGGCGAAATGGACCAGAACGTGGACCCGTCCAGCGGCCTGCAGGTGGTCAACGCGCTCATCAAGGCGGACAAGGACTTCAGCATGCTCGACATGCCCGGCGCCGGCCACGGCGTCGCTTACACGCCCTATGGCTGGCGGCGCCTGCAGGAGTTTTTCGAAGGGAACCTGCTCGGCCCTGACGCCGACAAACTGGATCCGCACAATGCAGTGGCGGCACAATAAAATCCTGATTTATGAATAACGCCATCTGGATGACCGTGGTCGCCGGCTTTACCTTTTTGATCGCGGCGGCGCCGGCTTGGGCCCAACCGTCGGAAGACGACAAGTTGAACGTATTTTTCAAAAGCTATCTGGAAGAATATTTCGGGCAACAACCGCTCGCGGCTACGCAGCTGGGGGATC
>DATEGR010000318.1:0-3985 GCA_035279985.1 Verrucomicrobiia bacterium | reverse complement strand
GGACTGGCCGGACGTGTTGAAATTAAACAAGGCGGGGCGCACGCCCTGGAACGTCGTGAGTTGGAACCGCATTCTGAAAGGATCACCGAGCGGCGTGAATCGTTTGTCGTCGGTGCTCCAACTGAACACGGCCTCGTCGGTGTCAAAGTTGCAGTGAACGCGCAGCCAGAGACGGCTCGGCGGATTGACTGAACCAATAACAGGTGCGTTCGTGGACGGCGGGGCGACACCGCCACGTCCGCTGCCAGCGCTGCCAGCGCCTTGGAACAGTTGCAGGGTTGTGCCTTCGGAAGTTTTCACCACGCTTATCCCTGCGTAAGGAGTGCTCAACAAGGCCAGTCCCGCATGGTCGCCAGCAGCCAGGTCCGTCGTGTCCAGTTCAACCGTCATGATAGATTCCGGTCCGGGCGGACGCTGGCAAAGGCTGTTTCGCGCAGACCAAAAATTCGTGGCCGGCAGCGAATGCAACCGCAGCACGCCAGGTTTCTCCACCAGTGACCATTTAGAATCATCGGGGACGTGATTCCATTGCCAGTGCGGATTCATCGTGCCGCGGTCAAAGTCGTCGTTGGGAATGTAGGTCGGCGTGGGTGGCTGCGTGAATCCCGTGTCTGGCTTGATCCAGGTGTTTGGCGCCTTGCGCAAATTGCCGGGCAATCCGATGAGCGGAAAGCCGTTGTCCCAGGTGATCGGGACCAAATCAACCATCCGACCGGCACTGCCGTGATCGGACATGATGACGCTCCACCATTCACCCGAAGGGGTGTCGCACATGCCGCCCTGATGCAGCGTCAAGCCCCGGTCATCGGCTTGAGCGCGCGCGGGCGTCGCGGTCACGCCCAATGACTCGCTCTGCACCATGCGCTCGATCTTCCACGGCCCGTCAATCGAATCAGCCACGGCGGCCATCTGATCCGTCGCCGCACCGGCAATGGCTGAAATATCAACATACTTGCCTTTGATCTTGTAGAGGTGATGGCCTTCGCCCATTTGCCCCACGAGAAAGTGCTTGGGCGCGTTGGTGTCGAACGACCGCAGCTCCGGCGACAGTTCCTCAATCGGGTAAGGGCTGTGATAGCCGGAGATGATGAAGACTTTGCCCAACTCGTCATCGAACAGGACCGACAGGTCGTGCCGCCCGGGAAGCCGGTTATGCTCCCACGGTCCGCGAATGGATTTGGAACGGAAGACGTGGAGGCCGCTTCCGTTGACGTTACTCAGAATGTAAAACATGCCCTTGTGGTAGCGGATGCACGGCGCCCAGATGCCATCACCATAAATATTTCCCCCCTCCAAACGATAAGCCGGGCCGAGATCCAGCCGGTTGGTGCAATACCCGGCCAGGTTCCAATTCACCAAATCCTTGGAATGCAATATCTCCACGGCGGGATTCATGTGCATGGTGGTGCCGGCAAGGTAATAATCATCGCCCACCCGGATGACATCAGGGTCCTCAAATTCACCGTAAAACAGCGGGTTCGAGTAGGTGCCGTTGCCGTTGTCGGCAGTCCAATGTTTAGTCGCTTCCGGCGGAAGTCCGGAGGTGTCTGCCGAAGCTGTTTGGACCAGCAGGAGAATACCGGCAAGCCGGGCCAACAAACCATTCCCGACCAGCAAGTTTATTTTGATTTTATTCAGCATTACAATTTTCAATTTGTTCGGCGGCTAGTAAGGTCGCACTAACCGGTAGAACACCGCGCCGTTGGTCGGATTCACTGGCAACATCATCTGGTTCGTATGCGCCGAACCGTTCACGTCCGTCCAATTAGTGCCGAGGCCGGCAGTGAGGCTGTTCGTCTGGACTTGCAACTGCCAGCCGGTGTGATCCGCCGGCCAGTTGATCTGCAATTGATTGCCACCCGAAGCGAAGCCCATTTGCGTCGGCGCAGAGGACGTGGGCCGCGCGCCGGCTTCGGCGGAATTGGCGCTCTCGCCCCCCGCGTTCACCGCGCTCACCACATAATAGTAGAGCGTCCCGTTGCTCAAGCCCGTGTCGGTCAAAGCCAGGCTCGCGTTAGTGGCGACCACCGTGTAACCGCTGCCGCTCGTCGTGGAGCGTTTGACAAAGTAGTTCGTGGCCGTGGCCGACGCGGACCAATTGAGCGCGACACTGCCATCGCCGGCCGTCGCCGTCAAACCGGCGGGGGCGGCGGGCGCAACCGGCCAGCCCGGCTGCGCCGTCACGTTGTCAAAGGTGGCGGTGCCGAGGCTCGAACTGTTGTGGCTGGTCAGGGCCAGTCCCACATAAACCGTGGGCACCATGCTGTTCGTCATTATGCCCTGCTGCGTCCAGGTCGCGCCATCCGGCGAACGGTATCCCGCAAACAGGGTGCCGCTACGCACCAGCTTGACCCAGTAAGGCGCGTTCAGGCCGGGGGTCTGGTTCCAGCCGGTGCCGCCGCTGGCGGTCAAACGGTATTGCCAGGTCACGCCGTTGCCGGGGGTCACGGCGATAAAGGCGTTGGTCGCTCCGGGATCCAGGCTTGCACGGATCATAACCCCGGCTTTCGACCACGGATCGATGTTCTGCACGGAGGCCACGCGGGCAATGATCGTGCAATCTCCGGTCATAGTCATGTAGTCAAACTGGAACGCATCGGCAAAGCCTTGAATGTCCGCTCCGGCCCCGGACACAGTGAACACTCCGTTGGCGTAAAACGAACTGCCGGCAACTCCCACCGCGCCGATGTCCTGCGTCTGCCACGGCGGCGGCACTGGCCCCAATGGTGTGGCGCTGGCTTCGGCTGAGTCCGAACTAACCCCGGAGTTGTTGGCGGCGGCGACCACGTAATAATACGTCGTGCCGCCGACAACGCCGCTGTCCAAGTAGCTTGTCGCCGCCACGCCGCTCGCAAGAGTCACGTAACCGCTGCCGCTGGTGGTGCTGCGTTTGACGATGTAGCTGTCCGCGCCGGCCGATCCATTCCAGCTCAATGACACCACGGCGTTGGACGCAGTCGCCACCAAGCTTGTGGGCGTGACCGGCGGCTGGTTGGCAGGACTCATCGCCATCACCGTGGCGGAGAACGGAGCGAACGTGGCAGAGAAGCTGGTTGCGGCCCCAATGAAATTGGTTTGCGCAATATCCGGCGAACCAACACCGGTTCGCGCCGCATCGTCCTGCGGAATGCCGTAACTGTAAACGGCGGCATTGCCATAAGGAACGTAGCCCGACAGATTGAAATTGGCCGTGAGATTGGAGCATGAACTTTTGTTGATCACCAGCAGCGTCAGCGTCCCGTTGGTTCGCATGACGGCATACGTGGCCAGCAGCGGATAATCGCTCGTGGCGCGCACCACCGTGTCGCCATCCCTGGCAAATTGGGGTATCAGCTTCGCGCAATAATAAGTCGGGTAGAGGTTGCCCACGCCGCCGAGGCCATAGATAATTCCTCCGTCGCTAAGAACGCCGCCGTTGGCGTTCATGCGCCAGCCGTAAAACGCCGGGTCGGGATTGTCAACCGTGCCCTGACCGTTTCGCAAATCCCACCAGACGCGCGAATTGAATTCCGTCTGCAAAATTTGTCCAATGCTGTCGGCGTAAAATAATCCGCCCGGCAGGCTCACGTTCTGACGATCACCTCCCGTGCCACTCTCGGTCACTTCCAATGTCACGTTCGTGGCGGCGCTGCCGAGATAATCATTCAGGATCTGGCGCAAGTTCGCCGCGTCGGACGCCCAGCCTTTGGAATAAAGCAAATCCTGCGTGTCGCCCGCCGCCGGGCCGTAATTGTGTTCGATCACGAAATCCGGGGTGCAATTGTTGCTGCGCATATACGTCAGCATCACCGGCGTCCAGCCGTTGTGGGTGACGCCGGTGCGTGGATTGACCACGGGATGGTTCGTGTAATTTGCGTAGCCATCCTCGGTGGGATCGATGACCGCGCCGATTTTGATCGTCGGATCGACAGCTTTCATCTGCGCATAATAATTAGTGAAGCGCATCGCGTAGGTCCACGGATCGTGCGCCTGGTAGGGCGCGTTG
>DATEGR010000317.1:0-4793 GCA_035279985.1 Verrucomicrobiia bacterium | reverse complement strand
AATTTGCTTCCGCCGCGAATGCGGTAGGAACGCCAAGTCGGAACGACTTCGTAGGACAGGCGTCGCGCCTGTCTCAAACCAAAAAAACTACCGCTTGAGCGGTCTGGCAACCCACTTGCCCGCCGCGCACCAGCCGGTGCGCTGATTTACTGGAAGATGGAGACAGGCGCGACGCCTGTCCTACTGCCGCTCCGTCAAGCCGGCTGGCCCAGGAACCGGCGCAGGCGGTTCAGCATCGTCGAGGCGAAGCGTTCGTAAGGCATGAGCACGCGTCCGTGAACCTTGATTTCGTCAATGGCCGCCAGCGTCATGGCAAAATCCAGATCGTGAAAGGCACGGCCATGCCTGACCCGGCGCAGCCAGCGGCCCAAATCGGTGATTTCCTCGATTTCGTCCTGCTGGCCGGGGTGAAAGGACACGCGCCATTCGTCGTGGCGTAGAAAGCCGTCGGCTTCGCCTTTGTTTTCAAACCACGGGTCGCACAACAGAACACAAATGGATTTTCCCAGATGGTTACCCAGCCGGTAGAAAACAATGCGCTTGTCAGCTTCACAAAAGTGTTCGAACGCGAGGTCCAGCGCGTCCTCGGGCGGCGGCGAGAATTTGGTCTGAAAACCGAGGTGAAAACCGCCTTGCGCGGCGCGCGATTTCTCGAAGCAAAGATTTTCCTCGAAAATCCAGCGCATTTCAGCGCCCAGACCGCGCGCCGTGAGCAATTGTTTCCAGGCGTCCAGCGCCTCGTTCAGGGTTGGCCGATTAAACGACGTTGGTAAACTCATGACGGAGACAGTCTATCACTGATTTTGGCGAAACCAATCCACAAATTTGGGGATACCCTCCTCGATTTTGACGCGGGGCTGATAGCCGAGCAGCTTTTGCGCCTTGGAAATGTCCGCGCAGGTGCGGGGCACGTCGCCGGGCTGAGCCGGCTGGCGGTCAATCATGGCTTTTTTGCCGAGCGCGGCTTCGAGTAATTCGATGAGCCGGCTCAATTTCACGGTCTGCGACCCGCCGAGGTTGAAAATTTCGTAACCAAACTTCTTTTGCGTGCAGGCGATGACACCGTCCACGATGTCGCTGATATAGGTATAATCGCGCTCCGTGGAGCCGTCGCCGAAAACCGGGATCGGTTTGTCCGTATGGATGAGCTTGGCGAACTTGTGAATCGCCAGGTCCGGCCGCTGGCGCGGGCCGTAAACGGTGAAAAACCGCAGCATCACCAGGTCCATCTTGTAAACGTAATGATAGACGTGGCCGAGGGCTTCACAGGCCAGCTTGCTGGCGGCGTACGGCGAAATGACTGAGAACACCGGGTCGCTTTCCGCGAACGGCACCTTGGTGTTCACGCCGTAAACCGAGGAGGAAGAGGCCAGCAGGGCCTTTTTCACCCCATGCCGCCGCGCCGCTTCCAGCACATTGACCGTGCCCTCGACATTGACCTGCTGGAAGAATTCCGGTTCATCCAGGCTGGGCCGGACGCCGGCACGGGCGGCGAGATGGATGACCTGGTCAAATTGGACCTGGCCGAACAGATTTTCCAGGGCCCGGATGTCGGACAAATGCTTGGAAAGAAAGGTGAACGGTTTGCCGAGCGCCGAGATTTCCTTGAGATTTTTTTCCTTGATGGCCGGGCTGTAGAACGAGTTGAGGTCATCCAAGGCCCAGACCGCGTGGCCATCGCCCAGCAGCCGCTCGCAGACATGGGAGCCGATAAAGCCCGCGCCGCCGGTGACCAGAACGTTCATGGCCGAACGCTAACAATCGGGAGGCGGGCTGTCGAGTGTCAGGCTTTGGCCTTTTTCTGAGACTGGCCGTAGTTGCCTCCCAGCAGGCCGCGAAAGGACAAGTCTTCGTCTAATTCAGGCCAGTGCAAACCGAACGGAGAAAGTTCGATGTGATTCAATTGCTGATCCGTGCCGTTTGCCAGCCGGGAATTTTGCGCCACGGGAAAACGGATTTCCGCGCCACTTTCCATGCGGACGATAATCTCGCCGTTCACATGACCAGCGGAACGGATTTTGTCAACCAAGGTGTTCATGCCACTTCTCTATTATCAGCTTTTTGTTCTCTTCTGCAAGTTTTTCGGCTTTGGCCAATTCGCGAAGTTTAAGGCCCTGCGACTCGCGCAATTCCACTTCGGTCTCAACATTGAAGACAGCTTCGCCATTGCCGTAGCGGACGTGGACATGAATCGGGCGAAGATCGTTGCTGTAGAAGAAAAACCGATAGCCATCTTTTTCAAGAATTGTCGGCATGGCCAAACGCTAACAATCAGAAGGCAGGCTGTCGAGTGCTTGAAATGGAGCCACCGGTTATCTCCACAAACTGAAAATCGAACGCACGTCCACCGGTGGTTTGTCGGCCATCAGATGCATGGCGATAATTTCGGAGTTCGTTACCAGCGCGACGATGGCGAGCAGGACGATCGCCCAACTGCCTGCGTTAAACGCCAGCAGCGCGATCAGGCAGCCCAGCAGGCAAAGGCCGTAAAATTTTGCGAGCCAGGAATGCGTGGCCGGGTATTTCCTGAATTTCGCAGCACAAACCAGGACGGCCGCTGCCTCGGTGAACAACATAATCGCCACTGCCCAGAGATTCTGGATGACAACCGCGTGGCACAGCCGCCACAACGCGCCGAGGATAAACAGGTAATAAATCACATCCGTGAGGCTGTCATAACGGCGCAAAGCCGGGGTGGCCACGCCAAACCGGCGCGCCAGGATGCCATCAAAGATGTCCGAGAGAGTGCCAACAATGAGAATGGGCAGAAAAACAAAACGCGCCACGCCGGCCAGGGCGCAACCCAGCGCGACCGGACCGAGCAGCAACCGCAACGTGGTCAAGCCAAATGAGATGTGCCGTTTCAAGCGGATAAAAAATTTAGAAATGTACTAATTCCAGTGATTCCCATACGCGACTCGAATACGACGTTAAATTCACGGAGTCGGCTGATGCTGAGTACTCTTGATTCAATCGTCTTCCGTGCGGCAACAGCATCTAGATGGCAATGATAGCGATGCAAGAGGACTGTGGCAGGCGTGTTGGCTTTTTTATATCCGGTTGGTTGCAGGTTTCACACCCCATTCAACACGTCAATCAACTGCCGCAGGCGGCCGTAGTCGCGGCGGTTGAAACCAAACGCGACGCGCGCCAAATCCAGATTGTCATGGTCCTCGATTTCTTCCGGCGTCGGTTTGATGGATTTGATGGGCGAACCGTTGATGATGTCGGCGAAATCTTTGTTCAAAGCGGCCATGACGTTGGCTGAAGGCACGGTTTTCAGCCGGAGAACCAGCAACTCCTTGACAAATCGGCTGGAGTGAAAATTCCGGTAAAAGTGCGTGATGATTTTTACGGCTGCCTCCGCGCTGTCAGCGATTTGGTAGAGGTTCAGGTCTTCGGGCGAAATCAATTTGTCGCGCAGCAGATGTTCGCGGACGTTCCGGTCCCACGTTTTCCAGTAAGTTCCGCCGGGGCGGTCCATGAGCACGAGCGGCATGAGCTGGCTCTTGCCGGTCTGCATGAGCGTGAGCACTTCGTATCCCTCGTCGAGCGTGCCGAACCCGCCGGGAAACAGCACGATGGCGTCCGAGTGCCGGATGAAAATCAATTTGCGCGTGAAAAAATATTTGAAGGTGATGAGTTTCCGGTCTTCGGCGATGATGGGATTGGCGGATTGTTCCCATGGCAGGCGGATGTTGACACCAAAACTGTTTTCCGGTCCGGCGCCTTCGTGCCCGGCCTGCATGATGCCGGGTCCGGCACCGGTGATGACCATGAACCCGGCCTTCACAATTTTGCCCCCGAACTCAACGGCCTGTCGATATTCCAGCCTGCCGGGCTTGGTCCGCGCCGAACCAAAAATCGTCACTTTGCGAATATGCGCATACGGCGCGAACAGCCGGAATGAATAGCGCAATTCCCGCAACGCCGTCCGGATGACGCGCACGTCGCCGGTGTCCTTCACGTCGGTCAACAATTTCAGCGCATTTTCGAGGATGTCGGCGACTTCATCTTCGTTGTGGCCACCGCCTTTGAAAGCGATGAGTTCCTGGATTCGACTTTTTAACTCCAAATCGGCGGCGGATTGGGCCGCTTTTTCCCTTTTGTTCATGCGGGCAGGATAACTTCGCCGGCCATAATTGCAATGATGCGCCAATTTATACATCCGAAAACGTGGCGCAGATTGGTAATCTGCCGTGTCGCCGACTGGCAGTCGGCGGCCGTTCGATGCCGGCGCAGGTTGCCAACCTGCGATACAGCAGACTGCCAGTCTGCGCTACCACGCAATCCCGATTGGTCCAATTTACTCATTGACTGCCGGGTGCGGAAAAGCCAGACTGCGCGTCCCATTTTGCCGGAGCCGTGGTGTTCCGGCGCAGAAAGGAAGTGAGTTGCTTTGACCGAAATTAAATTAAAAAAAGGCGAGTCAGTGGATCGGGCGTTGCGCCGGCTGAAGAAAAAAGTGGACCGGGAAGGCACTTTGAAGGTCGTGCGCAATCACCGGCATTTCGAAAAGCCGAGTGAAAAGCGCCGCCGCAAGGAAAAGGCCGCGCGTTTTTCCGCGATGTTGACCGCACGTTACGCGGATTTATAATCAGAAATTTGCGATTTCCCAAGCCGGGCGTGTCCCTTTAGGATGCGCCCGGCATTTTTTATGTATTCGTTTTCGACCTGCTGGAATTCCCACCGTCACACCGACGGTCGCGCCATGTTGCGCGAAATCCGCGAGCTGGGTTTTGAATATGCCGAACTCAGCCATGGCGTTTCCATCAGCCTCATGCCGGGCATTC
>DATEGR010000316.1:0-3009 GCA_035279985.1 Verrucomicrobiia bacterium | reverse complement strand
CAAACTGACCGCGGACGAATACCTGCCGCCAATGCCGGCCGACGCGCCGAAGGACGCTCCGCGTCCCCCGCTGCCGGCGATCGTGAATGCGCTGGATGCCAATGGCGACGGAGTGATTGACGCGAGTGAAATTGCCAATGCGTCGGCGGCGTTGAAATCACTGGATAAAAACGGCGACGGGCAATTGACACCGGATGAATTCATGGGGCCGCGCCATCACATGGGCCCGCCGCGCGAAGGTGGCGCCGCAGCTGACCATAGCGGACCGCCATCGGGAGATGAAGGCCAGCCTTCCGGGCCGCCTCCGGATCAGCAATGAATTCCGTTTGAGTGAACGGATCGGCGGCGGATTGACGCAAAAGCCGGTGTGACGCGATCAATCCGCCGCTCTTTGAATTTTCTCCCCGGCAATATCAATCCCCTTACCCAATCGCTGAATCGCCAGAATGCCGGCCAGAATGGAAATGGCCCCGCACGTTACGTAAGGCAACATCGGGACCTGCAGATAAAATGTCGCGGCGAAAATGGGTCCGACAATGCGCGCCAGGGCGCCGGCGCTCTGGGCCACGCCGATGGTGGCGCCCTGTTCGTTTGCCGGTGCAAGATTTGATAATAATCCAAACACCGGAGGTCGCGTCAGGCTGGAGCCGATGGCCAGCAGCGCCAGCGCCAACAACATTTTTATCCACGGCCAGTCGGCGAAGCGCAACACGGCCAGCCACTTCAATTGGCCGTCGCCTTTGATAAACGGCAGCAAGGCCAGGCTGATGCCGGTCAACACGAGACTGAACGCAATCAGCCTGGGCTCGCCAAACATTTTCACCAGCCGGCCAATCGCGCCGCCCTGGATGAACGCGCCGATGATGCCGCAAAAGACGAAGAGGGAAATCACTGTCGTGGCCGGTTTGGTTTCGTCCAGGGTAATGCCGAGATTGAAATTATCGTTCACCAGCAACGGCAGGGTGCTTTCAAAACAACTGAAGGCGAATGTGGCCAGGAAAAAAATCAGGATGAGCAGCCCGATTTTGGGCTGGGACAGCGTGTGACCCCATTGTTTCAGGCGCGGGCGGCGGGTGACTTGATTGGAATCCGGTTTCCAACTTTCAGCGAGAATGGAAAAGGCCAGGAGGAAATTGACCGCGCACAGCGCCGCCGCCGTCCAGCCGGGACCGGTCGCACCGAACAATTTCAGGGCAATGCCGCTGATGGCCGGACCGAAGATGAATCCGAGCCCGAAGGCCATGCCAATCAGACCCATCCGCTTGGAACGATGTTCCGGCGGCGTGATGTCAGCGATGTAAGCCTGGGCGACGGTGATGTTGCCCCCACAGGCGCCGGCGAACACACGGGAGACAAACAGCGCCCAGAGCGCGGCGGTGTGATTCTCAAACCCGGACCCGATGGCAAACAGGACATACGACAGCGCCGCACCCGCGGTGCTGATGAGCAGAATCGGACGGCGACCGTGATGATCGGACAACCGGCCCCAAATCGGGGAGAAGACAAACTGCATGGCGGAAAACGAGGCGATGATGGCGCCGATGACGAAGCCGCCCGCGCCGTAATGCCGGCTATAAATCGGCACCAGCGGCACGACAATGCCAAAACCGATGAGGTCAATGAAGACCGTCAGGAAAACAACGAGCAATGATGGTTTGCGTTTCATCTCCAACGGGTGGGAAGTTTAATGATGGCGGACAGAATTGACAGAATTTTCAGCGCCATCGTTCGGGGATGAACCTGAAACCGCCCGCGCGGCAGCAAGCTCCCACTGCCCAGTCAGGAGGCAACCCGGTTGGCCTGCAATCGGGCTTCGTATTTGATGATGATGTCGAGCACGGTCCCCAATCCGCGCTTCAAGACAATGACCCGGCTGATTACAAAAAACAACAGCAGCGCGTAGCCAAAGACGCCGCAGCCGATGTCCGCAGCGAGGAAGGCGTAGACGACCAATCCCAAGGACAGGACGACAGCGACCGACGTCCGTTGCAGCGATTTGCGGAACAGCAGCGCCGGGTCTTTGTAGAGGCTGATGATGTATTTTTCCCTGGCCGTGAATTCGTTTGGGTCACTCATATGTAGGGTGACTTGAGGATGTTCGAACTTTGCCTCCTGTGGCAAGACGGTTTTACACGGCCCGGCCAGCTTTGATTTCACGGACAGCGCCGGATCGGATGCGTCTGCTTGGTTTGAATTCGGCCGGCGAATAACTTTGGGAACAGGCTGCGAATGGATGTTCAGAATTCCAGCTTGTCGCGGCTTCGAATTAGCGGTCTCCTGTCCGGATGATTGATTCCGTCTCCGAGACCGCCGGCGCCACCGCTGATTTGAAAAAAACACGGCGCCAAAAACCCGCCATTCGCAATCCGCAATCCACGCTGGCGGACCGTTTGCCGCCGCACTCCCCCGAAGCTGAGCAAGGCGTGTTGGGATGCGTGTTGCTTTCGCCGAATGAGTGCATGGGAGAGTGCGTGGAAAAGCTGAAGGACGGCAGGGAGGTTTTCTACGACTTGCGGCACCAGACCATTTTCGAGGCGCTGATGGCCATGTATGACACGCGGGAGGCGATTGATGTGATCACCTTGCAACAGCGGCTCAAGGACAAGCAACTGCTGGAGCAGATTGGCGGGATTGCCTATCTGGCGCAACTCCAGGATGCCGTGCCGAGCGCAGCGAATCTTTCCTATTATCTCGACATCGTCCGGGAAAAATTCCTGCTGCGGAAGATGATTCAAACCTGCACCGATGTCGTCGGCCGGGTTTATGATTATGAGGGCGAGGTGGACGCGCTGCTGGACGAGGTGGAGCGCGACGTGTTGCGGATTTCCGAGTCGCGCGTGCAGGGCGGGGCGGTGACGACGAAGGAACTGGTCGGCAAGGCGATTCACACGATTGAAAATTTCTTCAGCCGCCAGGGCGCACTGACGGGTTTGGCCACGGGGTTCACGGATTTGGACCGGATGACGGACGGTTTGCACGGGAGCGAAATGGTGGTCATCGCGGCGCGGC
>DATEGR010000315.1:0-7602 GCA_035279985.1 Verrucomicrobiia bacterium | reverse complement strand
CGGCTGCAGGTTGGGGCGACGTCTCGTCGCCCGTCGGGTTACCCGGTAAGACACCGGGTGAACCCGCCGGCGAGGACACCTGCGCTACGTTCACCAGCTTCGCGGAAAAAATCTTCCAGATTTTGTCCGCGCCTTTCGCTGCAATGCCGGGCAGCAATTGCGCCAGCCGTTTGAAGGCGATTTCATCCTGTGGATTCACAACCAGCTTCAAATAAGCCGTCGCGTCCTTGATGTGCGCCTGCTCGAAAAACCGGATGCCGCTGGTGATGGAGAAGGGGATGTTCCGTTTCGTGAGTTCGAGCTGCAATTCGAGTGCGTGAAAATGCGAGCGGTACAGCACGGCGATCTGGTTCAGGCTCGTGCCTTCGTCGCGCAATTCCAGCACGCGCTGGGCGATGAACGCGGACTGCTGCGCGGCGTCCATGCAGGCAACCAGCGCGGGTTTCAGGCCGGATTTGCGCGCCGGCGCAAGCTGTTTGGTGAACTGATTCCGGTTGGCGGCGATGGCGGCGTTGGCGACCTTGAGGATTTCCGGCGTGCTGCGGTAATTGGTTTCAATCTTGAACACCTTCGCGCCGGGATAACGTTTGGGAAATTCCAGGATGTTGGCGAAGTTCGCGCCGCGCCAGGCGTAGATGCTCTGCGCGTCATCGCCGACGACGGTGACGTTGTGATGCCGCTCAGCCAGCAGGTCCACCAGGTCGCTCTGGAGCTTGTTAGTGTCCTGGTATTCGTCCACCAGAATGAACTGGAACCGGCGCTGATAATGTTCGCGCACGTCGGCGTGCTCCTGCAGCAACTTGAGCCAGAGCGCGAGCAAGTCGTCGAAATCCATCGCGTTCGTCGCGCGCTTGCGCTTGATATAGCATTGCGCCAGGTCCGCAATCTGCGCGGCGAATTGTGAAAAATAATCGTACTGCGCTTCGAGAATGTCATCCGTTGTCTTGTGGGTGTTGGCGGAAAGCGAAAAAATTTCGTTAAGCACCTCGGGTTTCGGGAAATGCGTGCCTTTCGTCTCAATCCCCGCTTCAGCGATGCAGGCTTTGATTAAATCCTTCGAGTCGTCACGGTCGAGGATGGTGAAATCGCGGCGGTAACCGATCAGGTCGGCGTGTGAGCGCAAAATCCGCGCGCCGATGGAATGGAACGTCCCGCCCCACAGTGACGGCAATTCCTGTCCCAGCAAATCCGCGACGCGGCGCATCATTTCGCCGGCGGCCTTGTTGGTGAACGTCAGCAGCAGGATGCGGTCGGCAGGGATGCCCTGTTCGAGCAGGTAAGCGACGCGGTAGGTAAGCGTGCGGGTCTTGCCCGAGCCGGCGCCGGCGATAACGAGCGCCGGGCCGGGCGGTGCGGTGACCGCGGCGAGCTGCTGCGGATTCAATTCGCGCGCGTAATCAATCTGCAAATGGACGGCAGCATGAAATGGTTCCAATACATATTCGCGCGACATAGCACGGAATTGAAATGGGAAACGAACGAAGGGGAAAGATAATTTTAACCACGAATGAACACAGATATTGGTAGGGCTGACCTGCTGGTCAGCCGGACGCGCGGCAGCGCGTCCCTGCCAACTAAAAATTCGCACATCTGGAGTCGCCGAACGGTCATCCGCAAAACAGGAAACGTGCGCCTGCTATTCCTTCTCCCCGGGGGAGAAGGTCAGGATGAGGGCGGACGTCAAACATGACTTCGTTCCAATATTTCCGATCAAAGATGCCAGCCCGACGAGCTTCCGAAATTGAATTCGTGTTAATTCGTGAAATCGGTGTCAAAAATCCTTCGTTGCCTTCGCGTATTTTGCGAGCCATTTTTGGAAAGTGAATGAATTGGGCAAATTTCTGGTGATAACCGGCCTGCTTTTAGCGGCCGTGGGCGCATTGTTGTGGTCGGGCTTTGGCCGAGGCTGGCTGGGGCGTTTGCCCGGCGACATCAATTATTCCAAGGGCGATTTCAGTTTTCATTTTCCAGTCGTCACCTGCCTGCTGTTGAGCGCGATCCTGACGTTGCTGCTGTGGCTGTTCCGAAGGTGAACCGCGAAATGCCTGAATTTGAAGGGTGCGGTTTTCTACCGAAAGCCGCTACGCTGTGTTTGTGTGGTTAATCCCCGTTTTCCTCATTGAATTTTTCGCGCGTTGCCCTACATTTTCCTGCTATGGAACAACCGTCGCAATTGGCCCAATATATCCCGGTGCTCATGCTGCTCGTCGCGGCCATCGGCTTCGCCGCGGGCACGCTCATGGTATCCGTGCTTTTTGGCAAGTACGGCAAACGCACCAAGGCCAAGGACGCCCCCTACGAATGCGGCAAGGACCCCATCGGCGAAGGCAACGCGCGGTTTTCCGTGAAATTCTACCTCGTGGCCATGTTGTTCATCCTTTTCGACATCGAAGTGGTCTTCATGTATCCGTGGGCGGTGGTTTATCGCGACATGCTGGCCAACCACGCCACACGGAATCTGATTCTGGCTTCGATGGTTTCGTTCCTGTTGATTTTATTCGCCGGTTACCTGTACGCGCTCAAGAAAAAGGCCTTTGATTGGAAAAGTTGAGTTGGAGTTCAAGCTTCAGCTTGCTCGGATGATTCAGCTGATCCATTTGACAAGGAAAGGACACGCTGAAGCGTGAACACCAACACAATCAAATTCGGCACCTCCGGTTGGCGTGGTATCATCGCCCGCGATTTCACCTTCGACAACGTCCGCCATGCAATCCAAGGTATCGCTGAATATCTGTCCAAAGTTCAAGGGCCAAAGTCCAAAGTGGTCATTTTGGGTCATGATACCAGATTCCTGGGGCGTGAATTTTCCCTGGCTGCGGCCGAGGTGCTCGCGGCGAACGGACTGAAACCGTTGCTGTGCAATCGCGACACGCCCACGCCCGTCATCGCCCATACCATTCGTCATTGCAAGGCGGCCGGCGGCATCAACATGACCGCCAGCCACAACCCGGCGGAATATCAGGGACTCAAATTTTCCACGAGCAACGGCGCGCCCGCCACGCCCGATGTGACGAAACAAATCGAAGCAAACATCGCGAAGCTTCAGGAACAGGGCTGGTCTTTCAAAGGTGCGGTCATCGGCACGTATCAATGCCCGACGTTCGATCCGCAGCCGGATTATTTCAAGCAACTCCGCAAGCTCGTTGATTTTGCCGCGCTCAAAAAGGCGAAGCTCAAGGTGGCCGTCGAACTCGAATACGGCACCGGGCGCGGTTATCTCGACCGACTGCTCGAAGGCGTCGGTGCGAAGGTGACAGTTTTCCATGGCGAGATTAATCCGTTGTTTGGCGGACATCATCCGGAGCCGAATGCCGCCGGCATGGCCGACGTCGGCAAATTTGTTCGCAGCGGCAAGGCGCAAATCGGCCTCGGACTCGACGGCGACGCCGACCGTTTTGGCATTGTGGACCGGGACGGCACCTGGCTGACGCCTAACCAGATTCTGGCGCTGACGTTGTATCATTTGAAAAAGAACCGTGGCTGGACAGGCGCGGTGGTGCGCACCGTGCCGACGAGCCATCAGGTGGACGCCGTGGCGGAATTGCTCGGTGTGAAGGTCCACGAAACGCCGGTCGGTTTCAAATACATCGGCGCGCTGATGGAAAGCGAACCCATCATCGTCGGCGGCGAGGAATCCGGCGGCTTGAGCGTCAAAGGCCACGTGCCGGAAAAGGACGGCATTCTGGCCTGCCTGCTCATGGCCGAACTGGTCGCGACCGAAAAGAAATCGCTCGGTCAGATTTTGAAGGAACTTTCGAAAAAAATCGGTGAATTTTACACCGACCGCATCAATGTCTCATTTGCGCCGGAGAAAAAGGACGCGTTGTTGGCAAAGCTTGGCAGTGGTTTGCAAAATATTGGTGAATTCAATGTGGAAAAATTCATTACGACCGATGGCTTCAAATTCCTGTTGCCCAATCGCGAGTGGGTGGCCTTCCGCGCCAGCGGCACCGAACCGCTCATCCGCTGTTACATTGAAGCGAAGTCAAAGGCGAATTTAAAGAAACTTCAGGCAGCGTGCCGGGAGGTCTTGGCGGTTTGAGTTGGAAGTGCTGCGAGCTTTGACGTACAAGCAGAAATTTGTTGAGAATAGCCCGGCGCTTTAGCGCTGGGTAACCTGATCAATAGCAGAACCAAGTCCCGTCAGGGACGAAGGAGTCATGCATTCGTTCAACAGTTGCCTGATGCATTGTGTATTCTCTACGAAGGGCCGCCAACCCTGGCTTAGCTCTGACATCCGTAACCGGCTCTGGCCTTATCTGGGTGGCATTGCGCGGGAAAATGACATGAAAGCTTTGGTCATTGGTGGCGTGTCAGACCATGTGCATTTACTTTTGAGTCTGCCACCAACACTATCCGTTTCCAGGGCGATGCAATTATTGAAGGGCAACTCATCAAAATGGTTGCGGGAGACGTTTCCTGAATTATTGCGCGAGGATTTTGCCTGGCAGGACGGGTTTGGGGCTTTCAGTATCGGTGTGTCCGGCGTAAAAGACACAATTCATTACATCCAAACGCAGGCGGAGCATCATCGCTGCCGGGGCTTTAACGAGGAGTTGGAAATCTTTTTGAAAAAGCATGGATGCAATGACGAGGCCAAGGCCTTAAGCTGATTTTCTTTCGTCCCTGTCGGGACTTCATCGTTTGATTTAGCCATTAGCCCAGCCATAAATGGCTGGGCTATTTTCATGACGAGGCGGTAACGAGCAATGCGCGGGTAACGGGAATTGCCTGAAACGACTGATTGAACCTCGGCGCGGTGGTGAAATTCTCACTCAACCCTTCCGCGGTTTGCGGAGTTTTACCACGTCCGCATGCGCAAAAACCACGTCCGGGTCGCGTTGCATGGCCTCGAAATAGTGTCCGGAAAATCCGTCGTTGTTCTCCGAGGCCACCAGCAGGAGCTTTGACTGATGTGCCAGGGCGTCAACCTTGGCCACAGTCAATGGTTCTTCCGCGTCCAGGGCTTCGTCCATGGTAACGATGAGTTGTGAAAGCGGATGCAGCCAGGCGAACCACGGGTCGTTGGTGACGAGCTGGAGAAAGTGGTTCGGCGAATGGATTTTACCCATGGTCTTTTCGTAACCCACCCGTTCCGAGTCCACCAGCGCCTTGTGCAGTTTGAGCAATGCCAGGCGCAGTTCCGACAGGCGTTGCCGAAGGCCTTCCGGTTCCGTTGCAGTTATCGTTTTCTTTTTCATGATCTGGTTTTGGTCAGGGGGATGGTTTCCGGGTTTTCTGGGCGGCGATGGCTTCGGTGAACCAGATGACTTCATCCAGAAATACCGCCGCTCGTTTCTCGTAAGCAGCGTCATTGGGTGTTCCATCTTCCTGAAAACTGTCATGGATGTGGGAGACGGACAGGTTTTCCGGGATAGGAAAGGCGCCCATGCCAATCGCCACCAGTCGCAGTTGGGCCAGGCAATTGATGCCGCCGAAACCGCCCGCCGAAACCGTCACGATGCCGACCGGCTTTCGTTCGTATTCCGGCAGCAGGTAATCCAGCGCGTTTTTGAGCACGCCGGGATAGCCGTTGTTGTATTCGGGCGAGACGATGATGAACGAATCCGCGCGGCCGATTTTATCGCCGAATTCCTGCAGGCGCGGCGGCGGATCATCGCGACGATGCAGGCGTTCTTCCATGATGGGAAAATTGTATTCCAGCAGGTCGAGCAATTCCGTCTGAACCTCTTCGCGTTGCTGCAACCGCGCCAGAACGAAGCGTGCGACCTTGATGCTTTGCCGGTCCCGGCGCGTGCTGCCAGCGATGATCGGAATGTAATACATGCGTCACATTACCGGAGTTTCGCAACTTCGCAAACCTCAGGTATACGGGTCACCGGAGCAAATGTTCGGAGTTCCGCCTTCAGGCGGCCGCGTAAACGCGGAACTCCAAACGAAAGAGGCCCGTTACCAGACGTCGTGGATGATTCAAGAATTCCCGATCAAAATGCCCGCCAGAAAAACCAGCGCACCGCCGAGGGCCACCTGGAGCACCGCCGACACCAGCGGCGTGTCCATGAACCGGTGGCGCACCCACGAAATGACGCTTAGCTCAATGACCACAACGCCCACGGCGATGGCGGTGGCAGTGTTGATGTTGGGAATCAGGTAAGGCAGGGTATGGCCGATGCCGCCCAGGGTGGTCATCAGGCCACAGACAAAGCCGCGCGCCCACGGATGGCCGCGTCCGGTCAGGCTGCCGTCGTCGGATAACGCCTCGGCGAATCCCATGCTGATGCCCGCGCCGACGCTCGCAGCGAGCCCGACGAGAAAGGTTTCAAAACTGTTATGCGTGGCGAAGGCTGCGGCGAACAACGGTGCCAGGGTTGAAACCGACCCGTCCATCAGCCCGGCCAGTCCCGGTTGTACGACTTGCAGCAGAAACAGCCGCTTGGCCCGCGATTTTTCATCCTCGCTCAATTTTGTGTGTGCAATCTGTTCGGCGGTGACGGCATGGTTGCGTTCCTCTTCTGCGAGGTCGCCGAGCAATTGGCGGATGCCAGTGTCGGTGGCCCGGCGGGCGGCGGCCTCGTAAAAGCGCCGGGTTTCCACCTCCATGCTCTCGGCGGTCTTCTGGACGGTCTTCAAGCCGAGCGGCCGCACGAGCCAGACGGGTTTTCGGTCCACAAACCCCCGCACGTCCTGCCGCCGGATGTGCGGGACATGGTCGCCGAAACGACTCTTGTAAAGGTCCAGCAGGCGGTGGCGATGACCGTCCTCGTCGCGGCGCATTTCGCGAAACTTCGCGGCTTGCTCGGGGTATTTGGTCTGCAGGCCGTCCGTGAAATCTTCGTAGATGCGGGCGTCTTCCTCTTCCAGTGAAATGGCCAGGGCGAGGATTTCCTGTTCGGTCAGGCTATCGAACGTTTTCATAAAAAGATCAATTCTTCGGGTAGGGCGAGTCACTCCGTGCCCGCCGGGTTGCATTCGGGCGAGCGGCGGGCAGAGGACTGCCTGCCCTACCTGATTGGATTTGAAATTTCATAAATAGGGTGAAAATAGCCGGGCGATGGCGTCGCGTAATTTGGGCAGAAACGGCCGGCCATCGGCTTCGGCCAGGGTCACCTCGCGGGCGTGGCGAAGTTTTTGTTCAAACACTGATTCCATGCGTTGGGCGAACTCGCGCCCGTAACACTCAACATTCAACTCGAAATTCAGCCGCAGACTGCGCGCGTCCCAGTTGGCCGAGCCGAACAGGACCCAGTGGCCGTCCACAATCATCAACTTGGAATGGTCGAACGGAGGCGGCGTGAGCCAGACGTGGCAGCCACGTTCGAGCACTTGCCACCACATCGCCCGCGACGCCCAGTGAACGAACGGCAGATTATTTTTGCCTGGCAGAACGATGTCCACCCGCACGCCGCGCAGGGCGGCAAGATTGAGCGCCGTGATTAGCGCCGGATCCGGCAGAAAGTACGGAGTGACAATTTGGATGGACGTTTGCGCCTCCATTAACGCCGCCAACAACGTCAGCCGGGCTTTTTCAAAATCCGCGTCCGGTCCGTCAGTGATGACCCGGGCGATGACACAGCCGGCGTCGGCCAATTCGGGCAACCATTCGCTGCCTTTAAGAATTTCTTTGGTGCAAAACGCCCAATC
>DATEGR010000314.1:0-3415 GCA_035279985.1 Verrucomicrobiia bacterium | reverse complement strand
AAATCCGCCAGCGTACCCCAATGCGGGTCCACCTTGTAAAAGTCCAGCCCCGCATAGCCGTGAAATTCGCCGCGCGCATTCAGCACGACCGGCGAAATCCAGATGGCTGTCGCTCCCAGCGATTTGATGTAATCCAATTTTTCCTCGATACCCTTGAAATCGCCGCCATGAACCGACATGCCCCGGTGACCCGCCGGATCGTAATTGCCGTCGGCATTGTCATTTGACAGGTCGCCGTCGTAAAAACGGTCGGTGATGATCTGGTAAATGCTTTGCCGCTGCCAAAACGCATTGCCGGTGGATTGCGCGGAGGCCAGTAGCCCGAGAGCCAACCACGCCGCCACGGCGCACAGACGACAACCGACCAGTGACCAGTGACACCATTTCCTCCCCGCCGGGTTTTTCTTCTCACCTCTCACTTGCTGGTTGTCACTTTTCGGTTTCCATCACGACCGTCACTTGCCGGACTGGATCGGTATCGGATTTCTCAACCTGGGTTCCCCCGTCGGGCTTTACTTCCACCGTGAAATAATGGTCGGTGGCATCGTATTGGACGGCGTCGTCCGAGCCGGAAATTACCGTCACTTTTGGCTTCACGACGGCATAACCGTGAAGGACGACCGATTCTTCGTTGGGTGCCAGCACGACACCAACCGTTAATTTACCGGGTCCATCCTGAAGCGAGGCAACCCGTTGTCTGCCGGTACCGACAAATTTGTTCTTGTCACCGAGAAAGGCGATGCCGCTTTGACCGACGGGCGCGACGATGTAGAACGCGCTGGCGCCCCTGCTCAGCGGGGCGGTAAAGCTGGCGGCGTCCTTCAGCAATTCGCCGGTGCCCGAAAAATAGTCATAAACATAAGCCGGACCGCTCAAGCCAAATTCGGCAAGACTGAAATGGACGGCGTCCGCCGGCGTCTGGCGCCGGTTGAAGGCGAAGACATACTCGGTCTTGATTCCTCCGCGGTCGGTGTAAGTGCTGGCCGTGAGCGGCGCCGGTTTCTGTTCCGCATCGGCAATATAGCTGCGGTCGAGCGGGACGATGGGGGCATCGGGTTTGACAATCACGCCATCGGCGCGAACGGCATGGAGAAGATTGGCCTTGTTGACCGTGCCGATGGCATCGCCGATGCCGACCGGCCCGGCGGAGAGAGTGGACAACAGGACGTTGTCGGTTTCGCGGCTCATATAAACATCTGCCCACGGCCAGATCCCCAGTGAAGCGGCCAGGCGCGAGGTGTAAAGAAAATCGTTCCAATGGTTCGTGTTGAACCGGTCACCGCTGGTGCGGATGGTCGTCAGATTCTCGTAACGGCTTCCCTGCAAAAAATAGCAGGGATACGGCATGCAATATTGCATGGTGATACCCTGTTGCTGGCAGGCGCGTGCCATGTTGTCGAGAAAGGCCTCGCCGGTTTCGAGGTTGCTGCTGAATGCCGGAGAATAGGTGTAGATGCGGTCCAGCCAGTCCTGCTCGTAAGTGATAATCCCGGAAGCCTTCAGGTAATCGGCGATGTGATCCCACCACCTGGGATCGATGGCCGCGATACCGGAAATCTTGTATTGTTGATGGTATGGACTCGCGGGATCAATCCAGCGATTGTGCGTGACCAGCGGCAGCCCGATGGACTTTTGAAAAGCGTCCAGTCCGTTGGGGAAGAGATTGGTAGCAGCTTTGTATTCCAGTAATCCGCCATAACAATTCCATTCACCTTGCGGCAGGTTGTTGGCTTTCTTTTCCTTCCCGGGTTGGCCGTCAGGTTGGGTGGTGCTCTTGTAGTACCACCAGGAATCCAGTTGCATATAACGAATGGGAATTTGATCCAGACGACACTGGTCCACAAACGACTGAAGGGTGCCGGCGTAACCGAGGTTGGTGTTGTAGTTGTAATAATAAGTGGCGCCGTTGTCGGTCCAGTAACCAAGATATTTCAGTACGGTGTCGGCGCGGTCGGAGGGGCGTTTCGCATGGTGCAAATCAAGCAGGGCGCGACCCCATAAATCCCAGGTCCGATTGATACCCCGGCCGAACGCGACCAGGGTTTGTTGGGTGAACTCCGGCGGCAGATTCCGCAACATGGGATTAAAACCGCTGGCGGCTTCCGTCTGCCCGTCACCCACCATGCTGGCCACTATAAAATGCGACGCCGGAGAAATGATCATGGCGTTCGCATCATTGTCAAAAAGCAGCCAGGGAGTGGAAATTTCGGTGGCCGCGAAACGGGGCGGCGCAAATTCATGATGGCCGTAACTGAAAACATGCAGGCTGGCCGGCAACGTCCGGAAATCCGGGAAGGGGCGCGGCGGCAGTTCGGTTGCCGCGCGGCACGTCTGGGAAAACCATGCCAGTGGTTTTTCCTCATAAAGCCGGATTTGGCCGCTCATCGGCGTCGGTCCCTCCTGCCATTCGAACGCCAACTGCTGATAGCTGCCAATCGCATCATGACCTCGATTGGCGACCACCGCTTTGAGGGTTTGGTTTATGCTGCCGCCCAATTCCCACGCCGGCTGTTTGGCGGTGAGTTGATAACTGCCATTGCCCGCCTCCAGTCGCAGGGACATGCCGCTGGCAGAAGTGATAACCGCCGCCCCACAATGGTGTGCCGCCACCATCAATGCGAAGACCGCCGAGGAGAGTTGGGAAAAGGATTGAAAGCGCATGGGAGGTGAGGATTTTTCAGGAAAACTGCTACTGCAAACTCGTTGGGTACTCTTATCGCTTTTGCCGAACAGAGTCCTGCCCGAAAATCGGATGGTTTTGGCCAGCAGAACCTTGTCGCGTCGTTAAAACCAATCCGCCCCCTAACACCCCACGAGGACGATTCGGTTGGCTCGAATTCATAATTATTGATTATGCGTGGCGGATTATCCCTGGCCAGCCCCCAAAAACTGTGGTAATTGCGCAGCGTTGTCATTGGTCCGGACTTTGGGGGTGTCCTGCCGGACCAAAAACCGCAAGGCCACGTATACAACGGGGATTGTGTCACGCGCAATCGTTTTAACCAACTGAAGCAATAACTGTATCCTGGAGTTTTGCCCGTCCCTGATGACGTTCACCTTTGTTACTGGTGGCTGCTAGTCCGTTGTTGGAGCCAGACAATGTCATCGGGCGAATTCTTTTTGTTGTCAGGACACGGATTCACCCGGCCGACTGGCGCTTTGGTGTTTGCGTCCAGCCATGGCTTGATTTCTGCATGGCCGTCGACAAAAGAAAAACCAGCCGCACCGTTATGGGTTGAAGCCGGCACATCCGTCCAGGTGGCAGTGGCTCCCCCCTGCATAGTAACCGAAAAAAAATCATCATTGATGCTGTCCGGGCATTCATCAAGGAGTACCCATGTCCTCGCGGGGCCGGGGCTGATGCAGTCGCTCGTTTTCAGCAATCTCCGCCAACCCGGGTTGTTTTTTCCATTGA
>DATEGR010000313.1:0-4992 GCA_035279985.1 Verrucomicrobiia bacterium | reverse complement strand
CCGGCTATAGCACCAGCCCGCGCCGCGTGAACATCAGCTACAAGCTGGTGCAGTCGGAATCCACGGGTGCGGCAATTACCAACATTAACCCCGCCACACCGGTTGACCTCACAGCCTATTACACCACGCCGGCTTCCCGTTTTGACCAGATTGCCGGCTTCTCGGGCTGGAATAGTGTCCCCCGAGGATATCAGGTGTTCGACCAGGTGCCCCTCGAGATTGGGGGCATGATCTGTCTTTGGGGCGGAGGTAATGCGCAAAAACTGAATACCATCTTTCCGGAACAGGTTCCGGGTATCCAGTTGAACCGGAAATTTAAAACCCTTTACCTTTACCACGGAGCTTTCTTCAAATCACCGGCCGGAACGCCGGTGTGCGAGGTGGTGTTTCATTATGAAGACGGTTCGTCCATAACCAACCTACTGCGCTACGGCGACGACATTCTCGATTGGATCGCAAAGAGCAACGCCGATGGCGTCATTGGTCCAACCGGCCCCAATTCCAGGCTGGCCTGGGTCAACGGGTCCTTCTCGCCCGACAAAAACCAGCCCTTGCGACTTTGCCTGACGGCGTTGGCGAACCCCAAACCCGACCGGCTCGTGACCACCGTCGACTTGTATTCCTGCAAGAGCTGGACCGCCGCCTGCATCATGGCGATGACCACCGGCCAGTCAGGATTGATGAAATGACTGCAAAGAGAAATGGGAAGCGAAAGGGCAGGAGCGGATGACATCATGAGCATGGCCTTGTTCCAAAAAGAAATCCTCGCCGCGGCCAGAATTGCCGTAAAAAACCCGGACCTGAAAATGAGGGATATCCTGGAATGGTCAATCGGCGAGGTGAAACCGTGCGCCGGCGAGATGGTTATCGGTCTGGACCGTGTTGGCTGCAACATCTGTATACTCGAAATCAATGATCGGCGTTTGAAGAAGACGGAGCTTTGCCCCCAAACATCACCGACTTGAAACGAGCGGCCCGCCTCAAGGAAAGTAGTCGGCGGCTGCCCGGATCGTCTTTACCATTTCAAAAATGACCTCCGAACATACCAACCAGTCTACGAGCGCGCCGGGCGACGTGTTCGCCACGACGCATTGGACGGTCGTGCTCGCGGCAGGCAATCGGTCCACGCCGCAATCCGATTCGGCACTGGAACAGTTGTGCCAATCCTATTGGTTCCCGCTCTACGCCTACGTCCGCCGCCGCGGCCACACGAAGGAGGACGCCGAAGATTTGACCCAGGCGTTTTTTGCGCGGTTCCTCGCCAAAAATTATCTCGACGGCCTGAGTGCCGAACGAGGACGGTTCCGGGCGTTTCTATTGGCGTCGTTGAAACATTTTTTGGCCAATGAATGGGACAAATCGCAACGCCAGAAACGCGGCGGCGGCACGACCCACCTCTCGCTCGACTGGCAGACCGCCGACACGCAATTTCAGGTCGCCGTGGCCGGGGAGCCAGGTCCCGACCGGGCGTTCGACCGCGAATGGGCCGTGGCCCTGCTCGCCAGGGTCATCAGACGGTTGCAGGCCGAGTGTGCCGCCGACAGGAAGGCGAAACTGTTCGAGCAGTTGAAAATTTTTCTCACGGCCGGCAAGGGCGAATTGTCCCACGCGGAAGCCGCAAAGTCGCTCGACATGGATGAAACCGCCGTGCGGGTGGCCGTGCACCGGCTGCGGAAACGTTACCGGCAGCTGCTCCGCGACGAAATCGCCCGAACGCTGGCCGACGCCGCCGATGTGGATGAGGAACTGCGCGCGTTATTCGGCGCGTTTTCAACGTAGGACCGGCGTCGCGCCTGTCTCCATTTGAATAAAAAATCAGGAACCCGTCAGGATGCTGGTCCTGCGATTTGCCTCTTTGCACGGACACCGCCACCTTGTAGCCACGCTGGTGAAAGCGCGGATGGGTCCGCCGATTCACATCGGCGGCTACGATAGTCTATCGCCATTTCCGATGCGATCGAGCCACCGGCTGCCTTGGGCGCCTTAGGTCCGATTCACGTCCTTTCGCGGAACGTCCTGCTCCATTTGCACCATCCCGGGCCAGCCGGAAATCCACCTGTTTTTTGAAACTGTCCACCCTGGCCACCTGCACCCGCACCTTGTCGCCCAACCGGATCATCCGGCGGGTGCGCCGACCGACCAGCTGGCTCCGCTCTGAATCGAACAGATAAAAATCGTCTTCCAGAAAGGAAAGATGTACCAGCCCGCTCATCGCCAGCCCCGGCACCTCCACAAAGAAACCAAAATTGCGCACATCCGTCACCAGCGCCGGATAGGGCGTCGGCCGCGGCGATTTGAGTTGCGCCTTAAGAAAGGCATACAGCTTTACATCCTTGCTGTCCCGCTCGGCGTCGGCGGAATTCCGTTCGGTATCAGAAATATGCTCGGCGGTTTCCTTGAGTGAATGCGTCGGGCCGTGGCTCTTCTGGAACAACGCCCGATGCACCACCAGGTCGGCGTACCGTCGGATGGGCGACGTGAAGTGTGTGTATTTGGCCTTGGCCAGGCCATAGTGGCCGAGCGGCTCGATCGCGTAACGAGCACGCATGAGTGACCGGAGAAACCCGATCTTGAGCGCCGCCCCAATGGGCATCGTGTCGAGCTTTTGCAGCAGTTTCTGCACTTCCGGCCGCCTCGTCAGATTGGCGCAAGGCACCTGATGGCTAAGCACTTCTTCGCGATATTCCTCCAACCGCCGTTCGTCCGGTTCCTCGTGCACCCGGTAAATCGCCGGCACATTCCGGCTCATCAACCGGCCCGCCACCGCCTCGTTGGCCAGCAACATGAATTCCTCGATCAACTGGTGGGAAACGTCGTTCTCCACCTTCTCGATGCGCGTCACCCGGCCGCGGTCGTCCAGTCGGATTTTCATTTCGGGAAAATCCAGGTCCAATGAGCCGGCCTTGAACCGCAACCGCCGGATCCGCTGCGCCAGCGTGTTTGCGTCCTGCAACATCTGCTCAATCCGGTCGTTTGGTTTTCGCTGTAAAATCGCCAGCACTTCATTATAGGTGAACCGGCGCTGCGAATGAATCACCGCCGGATAAAATTCCGTCTTCAGCACCCGGCCCTCGTCCGACACCAGAAATTCCACGCATTTGGTGAGGCGATCCACGTCCGGTTTCAACGAGCACAACTCGTTGCTCAATGCCTCCGGCAGCATCGGGATTACCCGGTCCACCAGGTAGGTTGAATTGCCCCGCCGGCGCGCTTCGTTGTCCAGCGCCGTGCCCGGTTTCACATAATGCGACACGTCCGCAATGTGCACCCACAACTTCCATTGTCCCGGCGAAACCCGTTGCAGACAGATGGCGTCGTCAAAATCCTTCGCGTCGTCGGGATCAATGGTGATAACCGGTTGCCGCCGACAATCCTCGCGCCCGGCCAGTTCGTGTGGCGAAACGGCCGTCCCGATGGCCCGCGCTTCGTGCAGGACTTCCTTCGGAAAATGCAGCGGCAGGTTGTACTGGCGCAGCACCGACAGCATGTCCACCCCTTCTTCGTCCGGAGCACCGAGCACCTCGACGATTTCGCCTTCCGGGTTGGTGTGCCGCGATTCCCATTCGCGCAGCTCCACCACCACCTTGTCGCCAACACGCACAGGCCGGCCGACGTCGCGGGCCGGCGGCACATAAATGTCGTGCGGCATGCGCGGGTCGTCGGGAATCACGTAGAGAAACTTGCGGCCTTGCTGTAACGTGCCGACGATTCGTGTCCGCTTCCGTTCCAGGATGCGAATCACCGCGCCCGTTTCCTGCGCGAGCCGGCCGGAACGCAGGCCTTTCGGCCGGACATCGCGGCGTACCAGCACGCGATCTTCGTGGAGGGCGGTGGACGTTGCCTCTTCCGGAATCATGATTTCCTTTAATGCCGGGTCGTCCGGCTGCAAAAAGCCTTTCCCCTGGCGATTGATGCGAATCCGGCCCGGGACGAGGTCCGCCTCGCGCGCCTGGATGTACCGGTTGCCTTTCGTGCGGGCGATCCGGCCGGACTGTTCCAGCCGGCGCAGTACCCCCTGCATTTCCTGTTGGCGATGGGGTGCCAGCCGGAGATGCCGGAGCAATTCCGGCACATTGGCCGGCGCATAATCCCGCCGGCCCAGTAATTTTAAAATCTGCTCTTCCATAAATTCATCCCGTCGCTCGTTAAAGCCATTCGCCTGATTATGAATGATTTTGAGGGCATTACCAGCGCCGACTCGAAGTGGGTTGCTGGATTATTTCTTCATGAATCATTAAGCCAGGAAGGCGCGCTGTTCGGGCATTTTCAGCAAAAGACAGACAGGACGCCTGCCGTACGGTGAGTTTGCCTTGCCGCCCGAAAGCTGCTAACCCTGTAGCCGCGCTTGTCAAAGCGCGGATGGGTCCGCCGATTCACATCGGCGGCTACTTGAAAAATGAATTTTTTTGTTCAACGCAGCGAGTTGCGCGACATCTACGACAAGGTGGCCGCCAGCGAGCGGATTTCGGAGGCCGATGCCCTCCGGTTGTTTGAGTCCAAGGACTTGAACGCCGTCGGAGCCATCGCCGATTTGGCGCGCCAGAAAAAGGTCGGCAACCGGGCCAGCTACATCATCAACCGCTATGTCAACTACTCGAATTACTGCATTCTGTCGTGCCAGTTCTGCTCGTTCGCGCGCAAGAAACGCGACGCCGACGGCTTCCAGTTCACCGTCGAGGAAATCATCCAAAAGGCGCGCGAGGCGCTGGCCATCGGCATCACTGAACTGCATATCGTCGGCGGGCTGCATCCGTCGCTGCCGTTCAGCTATTACACCGACATGCTCAAGGCGCTCAAAGCGCTTTCAGGTGGCGCAGCCGTCCCGGCGGCGGGTTCCGGCGGCGTCTCGCCGCCAGACAACGGGAAAGCACATACATCCGGCACCAGGACGGTGCCGGAACTCGCAGGTGCGGACGCTTGCGCTACACCGAGGCTGCATCTCAAATGTTTCACCGCCATTGAAATTCTCCACCTTGCCTGGCTCGCGAAGAA
>DATEGR010000312.1:0-4387 GCA_035279985.1 Verrucomicrobiia bacterium | reverse complement strand
CCGGACGAGCCGCGCGGCTCTTTCCGCAGCGACGGAGATGTCGTTGAGCGGTTCGGTGCAGAATGGGTCCTGCCCCGGTTGCTCGCGCAACAAAGCGGCGTTGCCTTGAATCACCGTCAGGATGTTGTTGAAATCATGGGCGACCCCGGCGGCGAGCTGTCCCACGGCCTCCATTTTTTGGGAGTGGCGCAACTGCGCTTCCAGTTTCAACTGTTTGGCGATTTCCTCTTTCAGTTGCGCATTGGCGGCTTCCAGTTCCGAGGTCCGCTGGCGCACCAGGATGTCAAGGTCATTCAACTGGGATTGCACCTTGCGGTTCAGGCGCCACTTCTCCGTGAGCGCATGGGCCAGCTGCAGTACCTCAATGTTATCAAAAGGTTTCTTGAGGACTACCAGATCGGGAGAGTGGCCCAGTTTGTGGATCATCTCGTCCCAGGAATAGTCCGAATAGGCGGTGCAGACGACAATCTGGATATCCGGACAGCTTTCCCAGATATGACTGATGGTTTCCACGCCATCCCATCCGGGCGGCATGCGTACATCGACAAACGCCAGCGCATAGGGCTCGCCTGCCGCTGCGGCCCGTCGGATCAGCTCCAGACCTTCCCGGCCTTGAAAAGCCGAATCAATCCTGAAACCGGCGAGCGGTGATAGCGCCAGGCTTTCCCCAAACAGCAACTCCTTGGTGCGCGCCAATCCGACGTTTTGGTCCTGCGCCTGGCCGAGAATTTTCCGGAAATCCGCGTGGATCGCGGCGTTGTCGTCAATGATCAGGATCCGGTTGCCGGCTTTGGCTGATGGCGCATTCATGACTTTTCGCCGGGTGGAGAGAGCGGTAAAATCAGGGTGAAGATTGCGCCACGGCCTGTGCCTTCACTGGCGGCGGAAAGCGACCCTCCCATTTCGCGGGCGTTCAGCGCCCCGATATGCAGTCCAAAACCGTGGCCGCTGGGGCGCGTGGTAAAACCATGGGAGAAAATACGTGTCAGGTTTTCAGCCGGAATACCGATACCATTGTCTTCGACCCGGGCCATGACGCATTCGCCATCGGCTTGGGCGACGGTGATGGTAAGCCGCTTTTCGCTTTGGCTACACTCATCCAGCGCATACTTGGCATTGCGGACCAGGTTGATCAGAATCTGGAGGACCTTGTGTTTATCCACCATCAGGGGCGGCACTTCGGCAAACCGGCGGATGACATTGACTTCATGGCGGGCGAGGGCCGCCGCATTAATTTGCAGGGCGTCTTCCACCAGACTGGTCAAGGACACCTTTTCCAGCACACCGGCAACGCGCGCATAGCTTTGCTGCATGGCGATGATATCCTTGATGTGATCAACGTTTTTGGCCAATTGGTCCAGTTCACGCAACGTCGTTACCTGTTCTTTTTGAAGTTCCTCAGCCACTTGGACGATGAATTCCGGCATCAATTTCCCCCTGGGATCCGACGTCAGAAACGCCGCCAGGTCCCCGTTCTTCTCTTTGAGCAGGTCGGTGGCTTTCACCAGAGCGTGGCTTTCGGATTTACGAACCTGATCACGGAGCAGCGTGGTGGAGACGTTAACGCTGTTAAGAACGTTGCCGACATTATGCAGCACGCCGGTGGCCACTTCCGCCATGCCCGCCTGCCGGGAGGCCAGCATGAGGCTTCGCTGGGCCTGGGTCAGTTCGGTGTGAGCCTGTTCCCTGGCCTCGACCTGGTCCTGCAATTCCCGGGTTCGTTGTTGAACGCGGATTTCGAGTTGGTCATTGGCGGTCTGCAACTCTGCCTGGGCCAGGTGCAGCAGCGTGTTTTTGCGTGTAATCAGGATGCCCCAGATCAACGCGATCAGGAACACGACCATGGTCCCCACCAGTGCCCACAACAAGCGCGCCAGCGACCACCAGGGTGGTTGTTGCAGCAATAGCACGTCGTTGGGCGAACGAAGATGGAGCAGGAATGAACGTGGCTGACCGTATTCGTCGTTCTGCACTTCGTAAACCCCGGTGATCGCCAGCCGACTGCCCAATTCCAGGGGCTGCAAATTTATAGTTGCCGTTGCGGCCGGACTAAGGCCGGCTTCGAAAATAAAACCTCGGGTCCGGATAAGCAAACGCGTCTCGCCATTTTTTTCCACCTGGTTGAGCAGTATTCCCTCCGCTTTGACCAGCAGGCCATCCAGATTCGCATCGGTGGCGTTGGTGGCCGACAATCGCAGGGGTTTGGGCTCTTCGCCGCCGGAGATGCGGCGGTAAACCGCTTCGCGAAGGACAAATTTTTGACCTTCCTCACCGGCAAAACCCACCACCTCTACCTGGTCTCCGGGCTGAAGAACATTCGTTTGCTGGCTCAGGGCAAAGACACTGTCCGCGCCGTCCTGCACATACAGGTAATGGCCCGGCGCATGCAGGACCACCGTGCCGGACGTGCGAATCCGCTGATTCAGCGCGCTTTCCATGTTGAACCGGCGCAGGTTGGCCAGCGGACGCAGCGGCACGGCGAACAGATCATACGGTGCGGGTTCTTCAATCTGGATGTATTTCTGATCCGGCGTCCAAATCTGAATCCCGGTTAATTGATGCCGCGCGTTGGCCAGGGCCGAACACACCCCCTGCAGGCGGATCATAGACCCTTTGTACGAATCGAAGGATTGCACGGCCGGAGTCCACGCCTGAAATTCTCCGCTCGAGGTGCTCAGGTCAAAGTGCGCCAGGCCGTGGGTCTGGCTTACATTCCGGACGAACCCCTGCATCTCTATCCACTTGCCTTCCTCCATGCCGGTCAGCGCCTGTTCCAGTGTCACCGGTCGCGAACCTACAATATTCCACCATCCTGCCCGGCGCAGCAGGGCGTTGGTGACCACCGGCACAAAACTGCCCTGCTCGGTCACGCCGTTCAGCAACACAATTGTCCCCGATTTCATTGAGCCGGGGTCATCCCACTTCGGGTTGACCACCTGAATGCCGCCGCTGCCGTCTTGCACGTACGCAAAGGGATTGCTGGAATGTGCCCAGGTGACCACTCCGCGAAGACTGACCGGGAAGTGTTGGCTTGCCTCTTCGAGGCTTAAATCCCGGATTTGTTCAGCCAGGTGCAGGGGGAGAGTATTGGTCGCCGTTGCCAGGGCTGGAACCGGTGTGCCGGCTGAGGCGGCCAACCGATACAAACCGTTGCGCAAACATTGCTGTATGCCCGCCACGTAAGGATAACCAATCGCTTCCACCCGGTCCCCGAACCGCAGGGGTTGACTCTGCTTGCTCTGGATCATGATTTGTCCTGTGCCATCCCAGATGGTGACCCATTGGCCGGGCTCGTATTTGCGCACCACGCCTTCCACCCGAACAAGATTATCCGGGGACAGACCCGATTGAATATTCTGGCTGAACGTGCCGGGAACTTTAAAGCGTGCATCCGTTGCCAGCGAGCCAACGACCTTGATGTCCGCCGGACTACTGGCCCACAGGGAGAGATCGCTCAGATTTCCGTCCCGGTCGAACTGGGGGGAATAGACACAGTTCATGCGGATGAGATCCCCCGGCTTGAATGGAACCGGTGAACTGTTCGTGCCCTTCAACACGTAGGCTTTGGCAACGGTACCACCGGACAGGAAATTGATGGCGCAGTGAGTGGCTTGATCCAGCTCGCCATCAACCAGACCCTCAACCGATATCAGATGATCCTTCAATGCCTGTGAATTCTGGCTCAGGTCGGATATCGGCTCGGCTTTGAGCGGCACATGCTCTTCGAGGACGTGGACGCTGGTTCTGTCCCAGACAAACCGCTCCCGTTCGGGGGTGATCACTCCATCGATGGCAACTCGCTCTCCGGCTTTCAAAGGAAAAGGCGAATCAAAAACCGGCAGCCAACGAGGGGTTCCGAGACATTCTCCCGAGGCGTTGGCCCACTCGATATCATTGAAATAAATCACCACCTCCGTTTTAATCCGATACGCTTCATCTTTTTGCGCCTCGGGCACGGTCCAAATTTCGGCAATATTGGTCAGAACCCTCGCGGCCATGAGGGAGCGATCCGTCGTCTGGCCCGAACCTCCCGCAGCCGCACCAAAAAACAGGCAAACCACAATGCCAGCCAACCCCCGGCGTAGTCCTTCCCTGCCGGGCGAGGATGGAAAAATCCAGGAGCGCACGATGCTTGAATTCCCGCCGCCAACCCGTCTTATCTGATTGCGGGAATTCATATTTTACACTGGTCTGATACCAAGCACATTCTGCCGCGATTCAGCCCCGAATAATCTTGATGGCCTTGGGCCAAACAACAGCTAATCAACCACTCAGGACGAGCGCACCCGTTTTGAAGCATACTTAATACCACAATACCCGGTTCATTAATTGAGTAAACATTGCCAGTTCAGGGGTTTATTGGCCCCGCAAGCCACTGGGTAAATTC
>DATEGR010000311.1:0-8782 GCA_035279985.1 Verrucomicrobiia bacterium | reverse complement strand
CGTCACACGCCGCATCCCGGCGCCGAACGGCTGCGTTTGGACAACTTCAGCGTTTTTCCAAACGGCGTGAAACCGGCGGTCCGGGATGTGTCATTGTCAGTTCGCGCCGGTGAAATCCTCGGCATTGGCGGGCTGCAAGGTTCGGGCGCGAGCGAACTTTTTCTCGGTATCTTCGGCAACTACGGATCGGCGACGCGGGGCCGGGTGCAACTGGACGGTGCGGAGCGACGTTTCCTCTCACCCAAACAAGCCATCGCATCCGGTATTGCCCTGCTGACCAACGACCGCAAGGCCACCGGGCTGGTCCTGTCGCTGTCCGTCATTGCGAATGTCACGCTGGCCGCGCTGCGTGAACTTTCGCCGGGTGGCTGGCGGCGGCCCGCTCGTGAAAGCGCCGCCGCCGAACAAACTGCCTCGCTCATGCAACCACGGGCCACTTCGTTGGATCGGGAGGTCAACGCGCTTTCCGGCGGCAACCAGCAGAAGGTTGCCCTTGCGAAGTGGCTGCAGATTCGTCCCAAGGTGCTTCTCCTGGATGAGCCGACTCGCGGCATTGATATCGCGGCTAAACGGGAAATCTACCAATTGATGAACCAGTGGACGGCTCAAGGTATTGCGATATTGCTGATTACCTCGGAACTGCCGGAATTGCTCACCTTGAGCGACCGGATTGTGGTTCTGCATCGCGGTCAGGTGGCAGCGGAGTTGTCGCGGGCGCAAGCCACGCCGGAAGCCGTTCTGTCCGCCGCGATGGGCGCGAAAAATCCGCCGCCGGCGGCCAATGCTCAAAATTGATGACTGAAAATATTCAACCCGGCAAAAAGCGCGCGCTGGTTCAGGCCTTCGCCAGTCCGGCGGGGCGCGCGTTTCTGGCGTTGCTGCTGGTTTTGATCATCGGCGCCATTTTCAATGCCGACGGCGCCTTTTTCAAAATCGGTACTCACCGGGACACGCTGCGGCAGGCGTCGGTTTACGGGATTCTGGCCTGTGGCATGACGCTGGTGATTATTTCCGGGGGCATAGACCTGGCGGTCGGCAGCATGCTGGCGCTGGTGGCGGTTTGCTGCGCCCAAATGGCCATCCACTGGAACTGGTCCGGCTGGTGCGTGGTGCCCGCCTGCCTCATCATCGGCGGCTGCTGCGGCGGCGTTTCCGGCTTCGTCACCGCCCGTCTGGGCGTTCAACCGTTTATCGCGACGCTGGCCATGATGGTGCTGGCGCGCGGACTGGCCAAATACGCTTCGGGCGGGATGAAAGTTTCCACGGCAATCATGAATCCCGATGGAACCTTCCGTTATGTGGGCGTGCCCCGCTTCTTCCGTCTGGTGGACCATCGTATTCTGGGCGGGAACCTGTCGGTAGTGACGCTCATTTTTGCGGCCTGCGTCACGGTGGCCTGGATATTGATGTCAAAACATCGCTGGGGCCGGTATCTTTATGCCATTGGCGGCAACGAAGAGGCTTCACGGCTCTCGGGCGTTCCGGTCATGACGGCCAAGACGCTGGCCTATGCCGCTTCGGGAATGTTTGCCGCCGTAGCGGGCATCTGCCAGGCCGCCCAGGAGCAGCAAGGCGATCCGGAAGCCGGCATGGGCTATGAATTAATCGCCATCGCGATGGTGGTCATCGGCGGAACCAGCCTGATGGGCGGTCGCGGCGGGATCGGCCTGACGCTGCTGGGCGTTTTGACCATTGGTTATCTGGACAAGATTCTGAGCATCAACGCGGTTCCCGAAGCCGGCCGTTTGGTGTTGACCGGCATCATCATCGTCGTCGCCGTATTGACCCAACGCCGCAAACGAACCTGAAACAGAACAGCATTATGAAAACATTCAACATTCAACATTCAACGCTCAATGCTCAACAAAACATTCGCCCGCGCCAACATTGGATGTTGGATGTTGAATGTTGGTTGTTGAATGTTTCTTTGATTTTGGCCATCGCCCTTTTCACCGGCTGCAGCAAATCCAACGAGGCCACCGCGCCCAACTCTTCTGCGGCCCAAAAGCAGTTTGTCATCGGCATGTCACAGTGCAATCTCGGCGAGCCGTGGCGCGTGCAAATGAACGCCGATATCGCCGCCGCCGCCGCCAAACATCCTGAACTGAAGGTGATTTTCAAGGACGCCCAGAACGATACGCTCCAGCAACGTGCGCAGGTCGAGGAATTTGCCAGCGCCAAAGTGGACCTCCTGATCATCAGTCCCAAGGAAGCGCAGCCGCTGACCGAGCCGGTCGCCCACGCGCTGGCCGCCGGCATCCCCGTGATCGTGCTCGACCGCCGCCTGCTGGGCACCAACTACACCTGTTTCATCGGAGCGGATAACAAAAAGATTGGCAAGGCCGCTGGCGAATGGATCGTTAAGGCACTCGGCGGCAAAGGTAACGTGGTGGAGTTAATGGGCCTGCAAACGTCCACCCCGGGCCAGGACCGCCACAGCGGTTTTCTCGAAGGCATTGCCGGCTCGGGCCTCCAGGTTATTTTCCGCGCCGACATGCAATGGCTGGAACCGAACGCACGCCAGGAAATGGAGTCCGCATTGGCGCGCTTTGACAAGATCGATTGCGTCTTCGCCCACAACGACGACGGCGCGCACGGCGCTTATCTGGCCGCCAAGGCGGCCGGTCGCGAGAAACAAATGAAATTTGTCGGCATTGACGCGCTGCCGCAGGAAGGCGTCGCCTACGTCCGCCAGGGGATTTTGGACGCCACGTTTCAGTATCCGACCGGCGGCGCCGAGGCCATTGACACCGCGCTGAAGATTCTCCACGGCGAACCGGTGCCAAAGGAAATCGTTCTGGGCACGCGGCTGTTCGACAAGGACAACGTGGCCCAAGGTGGCGTGGCATTGAAATGAGTCTGTTGCCTTTTTATCGCTGCATTGGCATTCGCGCCGCCGGACACAAGACAAGGTTCGTTGAAAAACGCGGCTTGCTGGTGTTGTGGCTGGTGGTTCAAACGTCATTCAACTTTGCGGCAACCCGCACCACGGCCGCCGCTACCGAGCCCTACGGGCTGGATGCCATGGCCGAATTTGAGCGGTTGCCTTATTTGAAACTGGATACGATGGCGGCCGGGCAGTCGAGCTTTGACCGGTCGGGTGGCAACGCCGATGCCGGTAATTTTTTGTATGTCGATGGGACCAACAAGGTGCTGCTGGATCTCCAGGGGCCGGGTACGGTTTACCGGATGTGGTTCACGGGGTTTGACCCGGCGGTGGACTACATCCAGGTTTATTTCGACGGCGAGACCACCCCGAGGATCAACCTGCTGCTCAATGACCTCTTCAGCGGAACGAACGCGCCGTTTTTATCGCCGTTGGTCGGCAACGAAGCGGTATCGAGCGGAGGTTACTTTTGCTACCTGCCATTGCCGTTCAAGAAATCGATCAGGATCGTGTCCAACGGCACGAGCACCGCTTTTTACTATAACATCGGTTACCATGTTTATTCGCCGGACACTTCCGTCACCACCTGGACCGGCGCGGAAGATTCCAGCGCGGTGCGAAATTTGTGGCACAACGCGGGATTGGACCCGAAAAGCGATGCCGGAAACACGGTGGTGTCCAACACCATTGATCTGGCGGCGGGGGCGGTGCAAACGCTGCTGGATGTTGCCGGGCCGCGCTCGATTTCTGCGATCAAGCTGCGCATTCCCGGAATCGGACCGTCGCTTCCTCAAACCGTCACCGATAACGGCCGGGCGGATACGAACTTCAGCCAGTTCAAAATGAGCCTGAATGCCAGCAACTCCGGCGCCGTGCTGGTCCGGAGGCTGGATTACGGAATCGCCAACCAGAAGGCCAACGTGTTTGTGGACGGCGCGCTGGTGGGGCAATGGTTCGACGCGGGCGGGGACGGCAGCTACCGATGGCGCGACGACAGTTTCAGCATCCCCGCAAGCTTCACCGCCGGCAAAAACTCGATCACGGTCAAGGTGGCATTCGTGAGTTCGTCGCTGGACTGGAACGAGTTTTATTACTGGATTGATTCCACCGTCGGCGGGACGAACGTGCTGACCGATTCATTGAACGTGGGGAATTCCGCCTCCGAAAGCGCCCACAGTTATGTTATCAGTTCACAAACCTGGTCGGGTACGCAGACGTTCCAATATCCACCGGCCGCGCCATCCACCAACACCTCGGACCTGCTTACGAATTTGTGGCTGGCGGTGTCCTTTGACAATGAAACCAATCCCAGCGTCTACGCGCCCATCGGCTCGTTTTTTGCGATGGGGCAATTTGCGCCGTACGCCACGCGGGGTCTGCCGGTGGGGATGGATGCCGGCAACAACCTGTATGTGTATTTCCCGATGCCGTTCGCCAGCCGGGCGGTCGTGCAGTTGATCAGCCAGCGGTCCGCGGTCACGACCAATATTTATTTTGAAATCCGGCACAAACCATTCACGGATTCATTCACGAATGTGGGGTATCTCAAGACGCAGTTTCGGAGCGAAACGCCGACCACCAACGGGGCGGATATTTTGATGCTGGACGCGGTCGGCACGGGACATCTGGTGGGAGTGGTGGAATCCATGATGGGCCCCACGGACCGCAGCTACCTGGAAGGGGACGAGCGGATTTACGTGGATGATAACGAGAGCCCGGCAATTTATGGTACGGGGACCGAGGATTTTTACAATGGCGGCTGGTATTTCGACCATGGATTATTCACGCAACCCACCCACGGCAACACGGCCCACGTGGCGGACACCAATTTTGACCGGACGGCGGCCTATCGATTATTCATGCAGGACGCGGTGCCCTTCCGCCGGCATATCCGCGTGGGGATCGAGCACGGGACGGGGAACAGCGTTTCGGAAAATGTATGGACGCTGGCGTACTATTACTACCAGCCGGTGGCCCGGGCGGTCCTGACCGACCAGCTGGATGTGGACAAAACGGCGAGCGAAACGGCCCATGCCTATTCCATCAACACGCAAACCTGGAACGGTTCGCGCACCTATTCGTACGACGGCAACTTTGACAATGTGAACCTCACGGATGACGGGCGCGCGCACCGGGGTTTCAGCCAGTTTACGATGAGCCTTCAGCCGACGAACGCAGGCGCCATTCTCCGGCGGCGATTCGACCAGGGGGTGGCGAACCAGACGGCCAATGTCTATGCGGACGGCACGCTCGTGGGCGTCTGGTACCAGGGCGGATATGAAGACATACACAATTGGCGGGACCAGGATTTCATGATACCGGCTGCCTTTACCAGCGGTAAGAGTTCGACCCGGATCAAGGTCCAGTTCCTGTCGTCGAGCAATGATTGGAGCGAGTTTACCTATTCCCTTTACAGCGTGCTGCCGCGCAACCAGACGCTGCAGGCCAACGCGCAAACGGTGTCGAGTTATGTGAACCATGATTTGCCGATCACCCTTTCGGGATGGGATCCGGATGGGAATCCCCTGAGTTACTATGTCATCAACCTGCCCGCGGCCGGGACACTTTACCAGTACGCCGAAGGCCTGCGCGGGAACGTGATCAACGTATCCAATGTATTGGTGAGTGATGCCGGCGGGCGGGTGATTTTTGCGCCGGGAACTAACGGCACCGGCAATCCGTATGCGGTGCTTAATTTCACCGCGAACAATGGGTTCAGCGGGTCCGTCCCGGCGCAGGTGACGGTGAACATCAATCTGCCGCAGGCACCGCAGTTCACGAATGGTTCCTGGATGACGGGCACAAACGGGGGCGGGTCGTTTGCTTTGAACTTTGGCGGTTCTTCCAACGCGACCTACAGCGTATGGAGTTCAACGAACCTGACACAATGGCAGTTCATGGGAACGTCCGCCGAGCTTGGCCCGGGCCAATATGAGTTTTTGGACACGACGGCGACCGACTGGCCGGCGCGGTTCTATCGGATTAGCGCGCCGTAATGTTTGTTTAGTGCAACCATGAAAACCAGACTATCCATGAATATTACACCGCCGGTCGATAATCTCCGTCGCAAATTCTGGCGATGCAGTTGTTTTAAAACCTGCGCCCTGAGTGGAATCATGGTTTGGCTCTTAAGCACCAACGCGTTGCCGGGGGAGCAACTCTTCAGCCACCGGGTCAGGCTGGACGCTCAGGGCAAGCTCCTGAGCTGGGTTGATTCCGATGCTCCGTATGATCAAATCCTGCGGAAGGACTGGGCCATGTTCGAAAGCATCCCGGTTCAGCCCGATGGCTATCGGACCTATTTTACCTATCCGGAATTCAATGGCCCCAATGATCCCTCGAAACCCTTCTTCGAGGGCCGTCCTTGGGCGCACAATCCGGCGGGGGTGTTCACCATGCTTACCGACTCGGCCGTCCTCTACTATGCCTATAGCGGAGATACGGTGGTCATGGACCGAGTCCGGGAGATGCTGGACCACATGCTGGAGTACGGTACCACCAGCGTGACCGATTCCTGGGCCCTGGTTCCCTATGCCAGTTCGGATGCGGGCAATCCGGTTTATCGCGGCGGCACGGACACGATTTATTGCGACGGTCACAAGCCGTGTGGGCGCGGCGATGGGGTGGGATACCTGGAGCCGGACAAGGTTGGTGAATTGGGATGCGCTTACCTCCAATATTACGAATTCTCGCTCGACAAGAAATATCTCCAGGCGGCGATTCACTGTGCGGATGCTTTGGCGGCGCATGTCCATCCGGGGGATGAATCCCATTCGCCCTGGCCATTTCGCGTTGATGCCCTGACGGGCACGCGCATTCGCGAGCCCTACACCGCCAACGCGATTGGTCCCATTCGCCTTTTTGACGAACTGCTCCGGCTCCGGCAAGGCGACAAAAAAGCCTATGGCCGCGCCAGAAAAATGGCCTGGGATTGGCTGATGAAGTACCCGATGGAGAACCAGATCTGGACGCAGTATTTCGAGGACGTGCAGATCTACCCCAATTATCGCATCAACCGGAATCAATACTCGGCGCTGGAAACCGCCCGTTACCTGCTCCAACACCCGGAGATGGACCCGCAAGCGCTCGCCCACGCGAAGGGCATTCTTGACTGGGTCACCCGTTTTTTTGCCAGAGATTCGAGGAGCATGGCCGGACTTCACGAAAAAGGGCTGCAATGGGGAGCGAGAGTGCTCTCCGAACAGGTCAACGACATGGATAAGATGGCCAGTCACACCGCCCGCTATGCTTCGGTCTGTGCGCTTTACTACGAGGTCACCGGCGATCGCGACTACCAGGAACAGGCTTTCCGTTCCTTCAATTGGGCAACCTATGCGTCACGCGAAGACGGGCTGGTGATCGGAGGCGGCACGGATCCGTCCACCAGTTGCTGGTTTTCCGATGGTTACGGTGATTACCTGCGCCATTTTGAGCGGGGTATGGCCTCCGTGCCCGAATGGGCGCCGTCAAACCAGCCGCATCTGCTGGGATCAACTTCGGTCGTGCGCGCCGTTCATTATGACAGCAACCGGGTTGATTACCTGACGTTCGATGACCGGTCGCGCGAAGTGTTGAAATTGCGTGAGCCGCCTGTGTCTGTTCAGGCTGGCCAAAAACTGTTGCACCGTGTCAATCATCTCCGGGGACACACCGAAGGCTACACATCGGAACCGAGCATGGGTGGTGGATTTGTGGTTCGCATTCAGCACAAGCGTTCGGGAAATGTCTCGATCCGATTCGGGAATACCGGGGCCACGACCAACTCAACGAAGTGACAAGCGAATTTTAAAATTGAATGGCATGCGGCTGTGGCACCGATGAAAACAAACCGCCGTCAATTTCTTCAAACTACGGCAACCACCTTGCTGGCTTTGAGCGTCTGGCCAACTCAAGCCACCGGACTTCTGGCGCCGCTCCGGTTTGATCCTTCCCCGGACATCATTCCTGCTCCCGATGACCCCGCGCAGTGGCCTGCGTTCCGGGATGCGCTCGCCCGCTGGCGCGACCAAATCCGAGCTGAACTGAAATACAATGGCGTTCTCTATCGCCGGCCGGATTTGAAGTGGTCGGCTTCCAATTATTCCTGCGGTTTTGTCATGGTCTGGGATGAGCAGTTTTACGATAACCGGTCCGGACGTTATACGGTGGATGATTTTCTGAATGAAGGAGAACAGGAATTTGGCGGCTATGACAGCATCGTGTTATGGCAGGCGTATCCTCGCATCGGAGTGGATGAACGCAACCAATTCGATTTTTACCGTGATTTGCCCGGCGGATTGCGTGGATTGCGACACGTTGTGCGCCGGTGTCATCACCGCGGCGTCAGGGTTTACATTGACTATAACCCGTGGGACACGGGCACCCGGCGGGAACCCGAAACGGATATAGACGCACTGGTCGAAATGGTGCGTGCGCTGGAGGCGGATGGGATTTTTCTGGATACTCTGGACCAGGGCGGCGCCGATTTTCGGGCCAAGCTCGATGCCGCGCGGCCGGGCGTGATTCTGGAAGGCGAAATGGCCCTGCCACCGGCAGCTCTGGCAGATTATCTTGCTTCGTGGGCGCAATGGTTCGACGACAGTTCCGTGCCGGGGATGTTGCGGAACAAATGGATCGAGCGCCGTCACATGCAACACCAAATCCGGCGCTGGGATCGCGATCATACGGGCGAACTTCACTCGGCCTGGATGAATGGAAGCGGCACGTTGGTCTGGGAAAATGTGTTTGGTTCCCGGGTGCCGTGGAACCAGCGCAATCGCTCAATTCTTCGTGCCATGCTGCCGATCCAATGCCGGTTCACCGCCTTGTTCAGCGGCGAACGCTGGACACCCCTGGTGCCCGTCCAGCGAGGCGGGGTGTTTGCTTCTCTTTGGGAGGACCAGAACCTGCGGCTTT
>DATEGR010000310.1:0-3474 GCA_035279985.1 Verrucomicrobiia bacterium | reverse complement strand
AACTGACGGCAGGCTTGGTTGTGCCCGATTGGTCCTGTGGCTCCGCCACGGGGTCGGGCGTGGGCGGCGGCAGCCGGTCGTACCAGTTGAATTTTAAAATGATCGAGGTTATGACGAGGGCGACGAGCGCGATGATGGCATTGTGGAAATGGCGCGTGACCAGGAACATGGCGAGCACGATGAAGCAGGTCTGCCAGATGGTGCCGACCACGATATTGAACATGTCGCGAAAGAAATCCGTGTTCCGCTGAAAGCCGGGGTCTTCTTTGACAACTTTCGCATGGACCGGTCCCCAGAAACCCCAGGGCCGCACCCGGCGATAGAAATCCTTGAGCACAGCCTCATCTTCAGCCGGGGTCAGGAACGTTCCCAGGAAACAGCCCACCAGCGAGAGCACGAGGATGAGTGGAAACGAGGTGATGGGATGTCCGAGCAACACCATCACCTGGGCGGCTTCGGCTCCGAAATGCGATTCCACAAACGGCTGCAACTGGGGAACGATTTCCGGCATAATCAGCGGCAGCGCCAGCGAGGAGCCGATGCCGGTCAACATGCCCCAGAAATAACCCCAGCCGTTGAATCGCCACCAATACCACTTGATCACGTTGGAAGCCGTGTAGCCGCCCCACAAACCCGACACAATCCATTGGACGATCGAGTTGATGGACTGGGTAAAAAGGCCGAAGGTGAGGCCGACCACCACCACGCCGAAGGAAGCCAGATAACTGAGCCATACGTAGCGTTTTTGGGAGGCATTGGGATTGATGTAGCGCTTGTAAATGTCGTTGACCAGATAGGCCGGGGCCGCATTGACGGTGGCGGCGAAATTCGACATGAACGCCGCGATCAACCCTGCCATGAGGAGGCCGAGGATGCCCACCGGCACAAACCGCGCCAGGGCCAGTGGCAGTATTTTTTCCAGGTCCAAATCCTTGCCCATCGCCGCCAGGTCCGTGCTGTAGAACGCCAGAGCCAGGATCGTCAGGCCGGTAATCATCATGTAACGCGGGAAGAACAGCACCACGTTGACAGTCGAACTCATCAAGGCTGCTTCCCGGGGCCCTTTCGTCGCGAGCACCCGCTGCATGTCGTAGTTCGGCGCCGGGCCGGCGGCGCTGATGAGGATGCCCTTGAACAGCATCATCATGAAGAAAATCCCGAAGAGCGAATAACCGTCCGAGGCAATCTTGTCATTGATTGCGGGAATGGAGGTCCAGTCCAGGTTGAGATGCCAGCCGAAGAACAGGTCATGCCACCCGGCCGGCACTACCCGGTCCAGCAGGTCCGGGGCGACCTTGATCATGGCAATAATGCCGATGGCAATGGAGGCAACGGTCAGGATGCAAAACTGAACGACCTCGGTGAACACCACGCTGAACATGCCGCCCTTGACCACGTAGAACGTGGTGATGCCCATGAGAATCCAGGCGTAGGTGTTATCCGAAAGATGCCCCGGCAGGAACTCGCCCGCGAACTTGCCGATGCCTTTGGCCGCGTAGGCCAGGAACCCGATGACGCTCACCAGCGCAAAAACCACGACGATGATATGGGACGCATGCGAGCCCCGCCCTTTCCCGAACCGGGTCTGGATCCATTCGGCACCCGTCATCACATTGGACCGGCGCAACCAGGCCGACATATAGACCATCAAAAAAATCTGGTTGAAGGTCGGCCACAGCCAGGGAAGCCACACGCCCTTCAGGCCATACGCGGCCGCCACATAAACCAGCCACATGGTTCCCGAGATATCGAACATGCCTGAGGCATTCGAAACGCCCAGCATGTACCAGGGCAGCTTGTTGCCACCCAGGAAATAATGCTTCATGCTCTGGGACGCCCGTTTTGACACCCAGAAGCCCACGAAGATGGTGGCGATCAGGTACAGGACAATGATGCCTATGTCGATCCAGTGTAGTTGCATAGGGTGATGGGATCAGGGAATTGAGTTTTGGGTGAGTGCTTTGCAGATGGAATCCCGGCGGGGGGAGCACTGCACAAGGGGGCAATTCATGGCCTTGAGCATATTTTGCCGGTAACGAGCGTCAAGAATGAATCCCGGAAAGCCTGTCACCGAAATTGATTACATGATTTTTCCCGGTCGCAGCTTGTTCTCAAACCCAAAAAACGATTAACTGGCCGGATGACCTTGCGAACTCCGGTGGTGGTACAACTGGGTGGGGCGAGGCTTTCCATGAACCAGTTCGTAGCGCAGCCGTCCCGACTGCGGGTTCCGACAGCGTCCCGCTGTCGGAAGGAACTTCCCCGGCGGGACGCCGGGGTGAACCCGCAGGCGCGGACGCCTGCGCTACAACGATGCGGTTCAAGGTCCTTGAGCAATTCCAAGAGGGACAGGAAACTACTGACGAGCCGGCCTCGGCGCGTCAAAGCGGAGCGACGGCGGCTCGCGGGGATCACCGCTGAGTGGGACAGGCTGCTCGCCCCGCCAAAAGTGGCAAAAGGTATTGGTACTCAAATTACCCGCCTCTCCGTGGCGGTAGCCCGGCGAGGAGCACATCTCGATGCAGTTCCTGGTAGGGACGGCGCGCCGCGCCGTCCGCCCCGCGTCCAGCGGCACACTTCTTCCCGCGAGTTTGTTCCGCCCGCTCTCCGCGGGCGGCGACATCGCAGCGCGATGTCTCTGCCAGAGTCAGGAGCGATATCACGGTGCGCCTCATTCGTAGTTGTCACCTTAATGCTCCTGACTGTCTCCGTAGATGGTGCAACGGAACCAAACTCGTCCATCCGCCTCAACACGGTCGGCTATCCGCCCGGCGCCATAAAACAGGCCAGCGTCGCCCTGCCCTGCACCAATTTCTCCGTGGTCCGACTGTCCGATGGCGCAACGGTTTTCTCCGGCAAAATCACCGGCCCCGTGTCCGACCCGGATACCCGGGAACAACTCTACACGGCTGACTTTTCCAAACTCAAACGGCCCGGCGATTACCAGCTCGACATGCCGGGCGTCGGCCGATCCGCGCCGTTCCATGTGGCCTCCGACATTTATCGTGAACCGTATTATGTCGTGATGCGCGGATTTTACCTGTGGCGCTGCGGCACGGCGGTCAGCGCCACCTATCAAGGAATGACGTTTGCGCACGGTATCTGTCACACGAACGATGCCTGGCTCGATTACGTAGGTGGCGGGCACACGCAGAAAGACGGCACCAAAGGCTGGCACGACGCCGGCGATTACAACAAATACGTCGTCAACGCCGGTGTCACGGTGGGAGTGCTGTTCCGCGCCTGGGAGGATTTCGGTCCGCAAATCAAAGCCGTCCGGCTGGACATTCCCGAATCCGGCGGCCCGCTGCCGGATTTTCTGGCCGAAATCAAATGGGAATTGGACTGGCTGTTGACCATGCAGGCGACGGACGGTTCAGTATATCACAAGCTCAGCACAACACGGTTCGGCGATTTCGCGCCGCCGGAAGCCGAAACAGCGGAGCGTTATTTCACCCCTTGGGGCAGCGAAGC
>DATEGR010000309.1:0-18289 GCA_035279985.1 Verrucomicrobiia bacterium | reverse complement strand
TTTTCGCCGGGCACTCAAAAAGCTCGCGAAGGCGGCCGGACTGGATTCTTCAGCGCTGTTGAAAGCGGCGCGGTCGCCGGAGATCGAAAAACGCGCGCGGACCGCGACGGCGGAATTCCATGCATTGCAAGTAACGCAGCGGCCAACCTTTGTTATGAAAAGCAACATTGACGACCGGGCGGTTTTCTCCGGGCTGGTGAAAGTCGGTCCGCTGGCCGCGACGATTGACGCCATGCTGGACGATGCAGCGGCCTATGCGTCGCATGCCGCGCATTACGGCACGCCGCCGCCCGGTTGAGCGAGGCGACGGTCAGGGCAATCCGGGTGCCAGGCCGGAGTCCGGAATGATCGCGGAGATTTTACTTGCGGTTAAAGAGCAAAGGGCGTGAAGTCGGGGGTGGCAGCGGTCGTGGCTCCCGCCGGGCGGAATTGGCGGTCCACGAGCGAAACCTGTGAAGGCATTTATCCAGAAGGCCTTTGGGATTCTGATCAACCGGGCCGGTGAAGGTCCGTGGCGCTCCAAATCGGTTCTCGCCGCGCTGGCAATGGTCGTGATGGGCCTGGGATTTTGGGTTTCCGACATCAAAAACGGCCCGCCACAAAGCGAGACGGGCAGCAACGTGACCCATGTGCCGACCGTTACCTCGCCCGCCAACTCACATTGGAATTGGAGCAAGCCGTTTCCGTTTTACGTGCCGATCGGCGCAAGTTATGTGGCGGGATTTTGCATCGGCTGGATTTTCCGGAAATTGATCCGGCTCATTGTAATTACTGCGGCATTGGTCGTGGCGTTGCTGGCGTTGGGAAGATTTGTGGGGTGCGACACGACCCACACCCAGGAGCAGGTGAAGCACACCGGCGAATGGGCGCAGCACGAGGTGACGGCGGCCGAGGATTATCTCAAGCACCTCCTGCCGTCGGTGGGAGCGGGTGGTGTCGGGACTTTCCTGGGTTTCCGGCGGCGCAGCCGGGCGGCCGCGCCCAGGCCCGCCGATCCCCATACCGCAAATCCGCCCGGACCGGAATAAAACCGAAGCCGGAACTCATCGCGACTATGGCTCCTTTGATTCCGGATCGCGCTTTCGTTTGTTCACGGCCTGACGCAGGAGGTATTCAATCTGGCCGTTGACGCTGCGGAGGTCATCCGCCGCCCATTTCTCCAGTTCTTTCCAGAGGTCGGGCGCAATGCGCAATAAAAACGGTTTGCGCTCTTCGTTCGCCATTTATTGATACAGTGTGCCCGTGTTGATAACCGGCGCTGCCTCGGTCTCGCCGCAAAGCACAACCAGCAGGTTGCTCACCATCGAGGCCTTGCGCTCCTCGTCAAGCTTGACGACTCCTTTTTCCGACAGCTCGCGCAACGCCATGTCCACCATGCTCACCGCGCCGTGCACAATCTTCTGGCGCGCGGCGATGACCGCCTCGGCCTGTTGCCGGCGGAGCATGGCCTGGGCGATTTCTGGCGCGTAAGCCAGATGCGTCAACCGCGCCTCCTCGATGATCACACCCGCCTTGTCGAGCCGCTCCAGCAATTCCTTCTTCAAAGCGCCCGCGATTTCGTCGGCGCTCTCGCGCAATGTGGGCTCATGCTCTTCGCCCCGGTCATAGGCGTAAAGGCTCGCGATATGCCGGACGGCCGATTCACTCTGGATATGGACGTAACTCTCGAAATCGTCCACATCGAAGGCGGCTTTGGCGGTGTCGTCCACGCGCCAGACGATGACGGCGGCGATTTCGATGGGGTTGCCGCGTTTGTCGTTGACCTTGAGTTTCTCGCTGTTGAAATTTCGCGCGCGCAGGGAGATTTTGACGCTCAGTCCGCGCTGCGATTGAGTCCCGAGACTGACGACCGCCTTGGACTTCTCGAGGGCAGCGGAACCCGTAGTCAGTGGCTGGCCCCGGGTCCGCGAATAAAGCGGGTTGGCCCACCAGAAACCGCTCTGGCGTACAGAGCCTTTGTAGGCGCCGAACAGGATCAACACGCGCGCTTCATTGGGCTGCAAGGTGAAATGGCCTTTGAGCAAAAAGACCGCCAGGGCTGCGATCAGAATCGGCGCCAGCAGGAGAATGCCCGGATCCCTGTGGGTTTCTCCCGCGTCCACCACCAGCCTGATAAACCACACTATTGCCCCCAGCAGCAGCGCGAGGTTGATGATCAACATCACCCAGCCGCTGATCGCGTTGGTTTCACGTTCAATGCTCGCCGACTTCACAGGGTTTTTATTCATAATCAGTTCCTTCTCAGGTCAAGTGTTCTTTCTTTCTATCTGCGTTAAGGTTACGGGTCGAACCTGGAAAATATCCATTCGAGTTTGCGGTGTGACATCTCGTTTCAGCGGAAGTTCAATTAGAATTCCTTTACCAATGATGTCGACTTTTTATATTGCTGTGATGCGATTTTACGAGTTTAATGCGGTTGCTATCTGAGGCACAGATCGGCACGCGTGAAATTCATTCACGAACCGGCTCGGTCGAAATCGGAGCGAGTTTTCGGGATTACTCCCTCTAAAGGTACCCGCGTCGTCCCGGACGGTTGGCACGCCCCTCGCTGCCCTCACCCTCAAACCTGGAAAGGTTGTCCTGTATGAAAGTGTTCCTGATTTACGTCAACGACGAAAATTTCTACCGGCTGCTGCCGGAAGAGTTGGGCGGCTCGAAATCGGGCGACGCGCGGATCAAGGTGATGGGGTTCCCGCCGCTGGGCATCGAGACCCTCGCGCCCGTCCTGCGCCAGCACGGCCACCAGGTCCGCATGTTCGACACCTGCCATCCAGAAATGAAAGAGCCGGACATTGCGCAAGCCTTGCGAGATGACCCACCGGATGTGGTGGCGCTCTCGTTTCTATCCACGACGACTTATCCGGGCGTAAAAAGCATGGCCCAGGTAGTCAAGGCCGAGCTGCCGGACGTGCCGATCATCTGCGGTGGTGTTTTTGCCACGATGAACCAGGAACGGATTCTGAAGGATTGTCCCTCCATTGACGCGGTGGGCGTCGGCGAGGGCGAGGAATTGCTGCCGGATTATCTGGATCATCTTGACGAGCCGGCCAAAGTCGCCGGCCTCATCTGGCGGGACGACGGGAAAGTGGTCAAGAACATGCCCCGCCCCATCATCAAGGATTTGAACCAGTTCCCGTATCCGGACCGGATGTCGCTGCCCATTGATTATATCGAATCGCTGCCGCTCGACGTGCCGGCGGTCCTGTCGCTGGAGAAATTTTGCACGATGCAAACCTCGCGCGGTTGTCCTTACACCTGCATCTACTGCGACATTCCGTCGTTGACCAACGGCAAATGGCGGTTCCGCTCGCCGGAACATGTGCTGGGCGAGATGCAACAGCTCCACGACCAGGGTTACCGTTCCATTTACCTGACGGATGACCATTTCCTGTTGAAACGCGACCGCATCAGCCAGATTTGCCAGAATATCATCGACCACCAGCTGGCGTTCAAATGGGGTTGCGAAGGCCGTGTGGATTCCGTGGCGGTGGACCAACTGCCCATCATGGGCAAGGCCAACTGCAGTTTCCTGGCGTTTGGCGTGGAATCAGGAACGCAAAAAATCCTTGATCGGCTCGACAAACGTCAGACGCTGGCGCAAATCGAACACGCCGTCAGCGAAGCCAAGCGCTGCGGCATCGAACGGGCGCACGGCTTTTTCCTGGTGGGCTCGCCCGGCGAGACCGAGGCGGACATTCTGGAGAGCTTTCGCTTTTGCGCACGGCTCAAGCTGGACACCTTTGGCTTCAACCGGCTGTGCGTTTATCGCGGCACACCCTTGTGGCAGGAGTACCTCGAACGCGGCATTCTGGACGACGAACGGGACTGGGACAAGTGGTTCAAGTGCTCGGACATAGACCCGACGGTGCTGCCCAGCGAGGTGGTCAACCGCGCCCGGCAGAAGGGTTATGCGCTGCTGTTTGCCCACCGCATCTTCTTCCGTCCCATCAAAACCTGGAAGCTGCTGCACACCCTGGGCCGGCACATGAAAGTCACCGACATCCTCCGTCTGCTGAGCAGCCCCTTCCGGAGACGGCAGTTGAACCGGAAGCCCGAATTGCCGGCGCGGATGATTGAATCCGGACTGACCGCGCCCATTCGAACCGCCGTGCCGATGGACATTCCCAGCGTTCCCGCCTAGCGCGATGCCGGAGGATTTTGCTGGCGGGCAACGAAATGGAGTCGTTATTTTTCGCCGGTGATGCAGCATTATTGGTCGGTTTTTGCCGAATTGATTGCAACGCCATTCGAGCACGTCACGCTGGTTTGGGGCATTGTGCCGTTGTATTTCGGATTGCTGCTGAACGAGCTGACGGCGGACAAGGCGAATTTCCGAACGGCGATCCAGACGGGCTTCAGTTTTCTTTGGGCGGGCGCACAATGGCTGTGGCCGTATTTCTCGCACCAGGTGGACATGCCGCCCATCCGGCTCGCCACTCTGCCCGTGAACCTGCTGGTGACGTTTTTGACGCTCGCGCTGGGCGTGGTCGCACTCGTCAGCGGCATCCGCAAAAAATATCCCAAACATCTGCATTTTATCGGCCACACCCGTTTTGCTAACTATTTCATGATCAGCATCTTTCCGATTCAATCGCATTACCTGCCGTGGACGTGGGATCGGCTGGCGGCCATCGCGCTGTTCGCCGTGCCCATCTGGCTGGTGTTGCACTTCGGCCTGATGCCGGTCCGCAACCGTTGAACTCACGGCGAGCGGACGCGATCACAGCATCGGCGGTTCGTCGCGTTTATGTCAGTAAATTGTTACCGGCCGGGTGAAATCTCTGAAAACCGTGTCCGGTGGCTGACAGATGCCCGGTAATGCCGCCAACCGTCTGGCCGGGCGGAAGGCCGTCATGAACCGGAGCACTGTCAAAATCGAACAGGATGATTTGCGCCTCCGTCCGTACGAACAGGAAGAGGCCGGCGCGGATGATCATCGCGGGTATCTTCAGGGTAGTGGTTGCTTGAACGTTTTAATCAAGGGCGAATCAGGCGGAAGAACCGTCCGCCATCGGCGGCGGTGTCGCTGACTTGTTTCCGGCCGGCGACAATTTGCGGCACGGCGGGATGGTTCGTCCAATTGGCGGGGCTTAAGCCGGGAGTTTCCTGCAACACAAATCCCGTGGACGGATTGGGCCAGGAAACGATCAGGTTGGTGCCGTCCGGGGCAAGGGTCAGGAAAGGCGGGACGATGACCGCGGCCGTATAAGCCTCCAGCGTGGTCAGAGTGCCTTCCGGATTGTTGCCGGCGCTATTCGAATTGTCGCCCCAACAGGGATAAAAGATCCCGCCATAAAACGTGAGACCGCTGTAGTCGCCGAAATCAAACTTATACGTGCTGACGGCGATGACATTGGCGCTGGACAGGCCGGCGCTGATTTTCAGGTTAGGTAACACGCTGGCGCCGCCGTCAAGACTGGCGGTGGCCCAGTATTCGGCCGTATTGTTGGCAGCGGAATTACGACTGTCATAAAATGAAATCGCGATGTTGCCGGTGGTTTGATCGAGCGCGATCCGCGGCAGGAACTGGCTCTTGCCATTGCCAATGGCATCGTCATTGACCCGTTGCGGATTGGTCCAGGTGGTGCCGCTGTCATCGGAATAACGCAGGTAAATGTCCGTGTCAGCACTGGTCGAACCCGGTCGGTCGGTATAGACGAGGTAAACGCGGCCGTGATGTGGACCCGGGCTGTGGTCCCACGCCAGGCCTGCCTCGGCATCAATCGTGCGGTGGGGTTGCGCCGGGATGGCCAGAAAACCGCCGACCTCGGTTGACGTGGCTGCGACCCCGGCGTTGAATCCGGCCGGACCGAGTCCGTCCGGGTCCAGATTCACCGAAATTGTATCCGGCGTGGACGCAGCGCCCTGATAAGTTACCAGCACTTCCCCGTTCGGGCCGATGGCAATATCGCCGAACGTGCCACCCGGGCTTGCGATTTGCGGGCTGGAAAAAGTCCCGACATTGCCGAGGCCATACACCGCGGCGCCCTGCGCAATCAGGCCGGCTCCCGCATAGGTGATCCAGACACTGTTTGGGGCATAACTTCGTCCCGGCCCGGTGGTGATGGTCGGCTGATCAAGGGCACCAGTGGATTGGTAAAGCAAAACGAAACTGGCGCCGCCGTTGGTGCTGAGGGCGACCACGGCCGGGCCGGCCTGCGCCAGATAGGCCAGGAACAAATTTCCAAAATCATCCCAGGCCGTGGATTGGTCACAACACGCCGTCGGCAAGGCGGAGACATCGCTCGCAGCCCAGGCTGCGCCGCCATTCGTGCTGTAATAAAACACGCTGGGCAAAGGCAGTTTGGCCGGCGTGTAAGTGTAACCGCCGTTCGCGCCGGCGAAGAGATTTTGCGGATTGAGCGGGTTAAGGGCGATGGTGGTTTCGGTCTGGTTATTGGTGAGCCGGGTGATGTTGATGTTGGGGCCGATGGCCAGCGTGATGGCCGAGAGCTGGACTGGTCCTGCGAACGCCAGCATCCAAAGGACGGTGCCATTTCGAACGAACGCGGGAATCGAATGATGTTTGCCGAAGATTCTCATTCGCCACAGCTGATTGACGGACAGGATATCAAACGTCCCTCCTTACGGCGAGCGAATCCGGTAGAAACACTGGCTGTTTGTCGCCTGCAGATCGGTGAACTGATATTGACCGGGTGAAATTTCCGTGGCGGTGCCAAGCACGGTCCAGTTGGCCATCGGCAACGCCGGATTCGATGAAGCCAGCACCGTGAACGTGCTGCCGGGCGTGTTGGTGAAGGCAAATTGGAACGCGCCGCTGGCCGGTCGCGCGCAGTTCGCCAGGACAATCGGCGGCGGCGCCGGCGTCACCATCATGTTGTCGGCCATGAAGATGCAGCCATAGTCCCCACCGGTCACCGGCGCTTTGTCATAATGGACGATCACGTTGTTAAAGGGTTGCGTTGAACTGAAGCGGAGCGTTTCCGTGGGCCAGGTGCCCGCTTGCGCATTGGTGGTGGCCGTTCCCACCAGTGCGCCATTCAAGTAAGCCGTTACGCGCATGGTGGCCGACGAGTCGCAGGCCAGTTCCTGGGGCGCATACAGAATGGAAAAATCCGTTAGCGGCGCGGAGAAGTTGACGATGAGATCAGCCGCATAAATACTGTTAGGGTAAATGCAGTTGCCCGAAATGCCGACCGGTGTGAATCCCATGGTGTTAGCCGCCTGAATCGAGAAACCCTGTCCGGTGGCAGAAAATTGGGCCGTAAGGCCGCCCACGGTCAGATTGATGGGCAGCGAAGTATAACGCGGTGCATTTTCGAAATCGAACAGGACGGTTTGCGCCTCACTCCGCACCAGCAGCAGGCCTGACAACACAATCAACATTTTTGTTTTCATAATTTTAGAAGATCAAGCGGAAAAATTCCTGTCCGCCTTGAATCGGAACGACTGCCTCGTTATTGGTGCCAACGACGCTGGTCGCGTTCGTCACCACGGCCCAGGCGGAGGTGGCATTGGTGTTCTGAAACAATGTGAAATCGGGTGAATTCGTCGGCCAGGACAGCCGGAGATAATTTGACGAGGTCATCGAAAGGTGCAGCACGGGCGGGGTAACGACGCCGGCATCGGCCACGGTGAGCTGCGTCAGGGCGTAGTCCATCCACAGGCTCAAGACGTAGGTATCGTAACCGGCCAGCCTGGGCGCATAACTGAAACTCTGGCCTGCATAGCCGGTGGCGTCATACATCAACGGATTGGGAAACGCGTCTTGGCCGTTGAGCCGGGGCATCAGCTCAAATGCCGCGCCGGCGCCGGCGGTGTTGCCGAGAATTTTTCCCGTGAAGGTGCGCAGCTCAAACGGCTGGCCGTCCGCGCGCTGGATGGTGATGCTGGCGGAAATTTGCTGCGCCAATGGACCCGACGGGCCGGTGGTGATGGTCTGCGCGTCCACGCCGGCCGGCCACAGGACGGGCTGGATGCGCCCGGTCGGTGCGCCGCCCGGATACGCCGACCACCAGCCGTCCACCGAGCAGGTGAACAGATAACCACGGCTGCGGAGGGTCGTGGCCGTCATGTTGGTTGCCGTCACAACCGCGGTTGGCAGGGCGTTGAAAAAATCGTTGGTCACCGCGCCGGCCGGCGAAACACCGCCCGGAACACAAAGCACCGCGACCAAACCCACCAGGTGCAGTTTGCGGTTCATAAAAATCACGGGTGAGAAATGCGGAAGAAATGCGCGCCGTTCGTCATGGAAATCGTCGCCTGATAATTGCTCCCGGCAACGCCGATGACCTCGGACGCCGGGACCCAATTGCTGGCGCGCAAATCGGTGCTCTGCTGCAAGCTGTAGCCGCTGAAATTCGTGGGCCACCAGATGGTCAGTGTGTGCGCCTGCGTTATGGCGGCAAGTGCTGGAACGAAATTCGCCACGAGCGAACGGTTCACGACGTTGGTGAACGTGTAGCTGGCCGAAGCGTTGACGATGACGCCGTTGTCCGTCCAGTTGGCAAAGGCATAACCGGGGTTGGCCGTGGCAGTGACCGTCGCTGCGGTCCCGTTGGTGTAGATGCCGTCACCGCCGGATGCGCCGGCGGTGACCGGCGAAACTGCCGTATCCACCGCGCAATGCGGCTCGATATTTCCGCCGCTGGTCACCAGCAATGGATAGTGTTTGATCTGCACCGGGCTGTTGCTGGCGGAGACACTCACCGTGACAATGAACACGCCGGATTCGGTCGGCGTATTGCCAATCCAGCCATTGACGGCATCGAAAGTCATCCCCGCGGGCAGGCCAGTGCAGGTGGCGACGAAATTCGTGTCGGGCGCAATGACAACGGCGCGGGTGGAATACAACACGCCCACTTCGGCGTCGGGCAGGTGATTGATTAATCCAATCGGCGGGGTCACCGACATCGCCGACATTTGAGCGCCGAGGAACTGGCCAACGACCGGGATCGTGGAGAGGTCAACCGGAACACCGTTCTGGTTGGTATAGATTCCCACACCATGAACGCCGTCCGCCGCGACCGCTTCACACAATGCCTGATGCGTGTCCCAATCAGAATACGGGCCGACATAGGCGTAATATTCATAACGATAAGTGACCACATCATCGCTGTTGGCCAGATTGTTGGTGTGGCCCGCCAGTTGTCCGTTGGCCCCACCAACTCCATTCGTCGGATTGTAGTCAGCAGACTTGAAGTCCGTCTGCAGGAGTTGCCATTCGGTTTCCACCTGGTCCGGCTCGCCATTCCGCCAGTCTTTGCCGGCGGGATTGTTCGTGTCCGGCGAAATGAGGTCACGCAAGGCCATCGGCTCGTTGGTATGCGAGGTGGTGGCGATGACTTTCACCCAGGTCGCATCGCTGAACTCGTACACCAGGGTTGGATCCGATAGTGGTGGTGGCGGCAGCGGCAGCACCGGAGCCGGGATGACGGGCACCACTTGAGCGGGCGCGGGAACGGTGAAGACCGGCGTGGAGACGTTGACCTGGGGTCCGCGCAATAAATTGCCGCCACTGTTCGTCAGCCAATAGTAATAGACTTTGGTCGGCGCGTTGCGATAACCGACGCCGAAGTGTTCGCCGCCGAAATTCAGCGAAGGATTGGTGAAGGCGTGCCCCTGGGTAGGCGGGATGTTGTTGGTCGGCATGGCGGTGTAAGCCGACCAGCCGCTGTTCGTCCAGACTGCCTCGTAATCCACCAGCACATTGGTATGCAACCCCAGTGAATCACTTGATGTAAACTCCGTTATCTTCGGCGTGCCATAGTGGTTGTAATCGTAGGTGTAGGTGATGTCCGTGCTGTGGAGGTCGTCCAACTCGATCTCAAATCCGTGACAGACGTTGCTGGTGTCGTTGACGGTGTCGAAGTTGTTGATGCTGCCGTAGGCGATGCTGGCGCGGGCGACGCCACCTGCGGCCAAACACAGGATTGCCGCCAGCGAGAAGGAGATTCGGAGGCGATTCTGCGTAGTTAAGGTCGTTTTCATAAGCGCATGAGTTGATTAAATCGTTGAAAGCGACAATAAGCGGTTCAAGAAATCCAAACAGTCGGGGAAGCGAGCTTTCCGTGTCGGGAAAACGGAATTTATTCGGTCAGGAGATTCCCCGACGTTTCAAAGCATTCGAAAGTGACAGCGATGAACCGAAGTGGTGGAGGCTGGTGGTTCTGCTGTCGAAGATTGCCTGGTCGGCCGCTATCGGGGAACCGAGGAATCCAGCCAGCCCTGGCGCAGAGCGTATTGAACCATGGCCGTCCGGCTGCGCAGGCCAAGCTTTTCGCCGATGCGAACCTTGTAAGTTTCGACCGTTTTGACGCTCAAGTTGAGTTTGCCGGCGATTTCCTTGTTGCTGTAACCCCAGGCCAGCAGGATGAGAACCTCCTTTTCCCGGTCGCTCAACTCCGTCAGGCCGATTTCACTTTTGCCGCCGGTCATTTGTTTCGCGAGCGCTTTGCCGGCCAAGGTCGCTTCGTAATAAACCTCACCTCGGGCCACCGCACCGATGGCTTTGACTAATTCGTCGCCGGCGGAGCGTTTGAGCACGTACCCAACGGCGCCCGCCTTGCACAATTGGCGCAGGTAGCTCTCGTCCTCGTTTGCCGTGATGGCAACCACCTTGATTTGCGGCGCTTCAGCCTTCAATCGTTCCGTGGCTTGCAGACCATTGAGCTCCGGCATGGACAGGTCCATGACCACAATATCGGGCTTGAGTTCGCGCACCAATTGCAGTACTTCCCGGCCATTGGCCGCCTCGCCGGCCACGTGCATGTCGGGCTGGTTGTCGATCAACAGCCGGAGGCCTTCCCGAACCATCTTGTGGTCATCGGCCAGCAGGACACGGAGTTTTTTCATGACTCAATCTTCAGTGAGATGGCCCGATCCCAGCGGAATACGGACGAAAATGGTCGTGCCACCGCCTGGACTGGACTCGATTTCGATCGTGCCGCCGGTCAGGGCCACCCGCTCCTGCATACCCAGTAAACCCAGTTTGCCCCGTTGCCGCGCCGCCTGAAAGAGCGCGGTGGCATCGAAACCTGCGCCATCGTCTTCGATAATCAGCGAGACCAGTTCTGGTCGCCGCTCCAGCAGAACACTGACGTTTTTGGCCCGGGCGTGCCGCACAACATTCGTCAATGCCTCCTGCGTGACTCGATACAAGGCGGTTTCCAGCTCCAAGGGCAGCCGGGTTGTTTCCATACCCGCACTGTGAAAATCAACGGCCACGCGATTTTGTGCCGACCATTCGCCGGTATAACGGCCCAATGCAGCTTCCAGACCCAAATCGTCGAGCACCGCCGGATGTAATTCCCATGCGAGCCGATGGGTGGTTTGCATGAGGTCGCCGGCCAACTGTTCCAGCTTGCCGGCATTCTGATGGACGGCTGGAATGGCCGAACCCTCGTTTTTCACAAGGCGTAATCCGAGTTTGAGCGCCGTCAGTTCCTGCCCCAATTGGTCGTGCAATTCGCGGGAGATGCGGGCACGCTCGCTTTCCTGGGCATCCGCCAGGCGGCGCAGGAGTGCTTTGTGCTCCTTTTCGGCGTGCTGGCGTTGGACCATCTCCAGGTGGAGGGACTGGTTGGCGGCAAACAACTCAGCCGTGCGTTCCTGGACCCGGATTTCCAATTGATCGCGTTCCCGTTGCAGGTCCGCCTCCGTCGTCCGGAGTTGCCGGTTGGCCGCCTCCAATTCCGCGGTGCGTTGCTTTACCAGTTCCTCCAGGTGATCCCGGTGGCGGCTTAACTCGGCTTCGGCATGAAACCGTTGAATGGCCTCGCCGATCAAGGGCGTCATGGATTCCAGGAATTCCACCGTCTCTGCCGGAAACCGGCCGGGCCGCCGGTCGGCGAGATGAATGGCGCCCAGCACCTGGCTGCGGTAACGGATGGGAATCACGGCGAGCGACTTGAAACCCCATTTCACACAAGTCCCGCGATACCGGCCGCGTTTGGCGGGTGTCACCTGGCGCATGAAATCGGGCGTGTTGTTGCAGCGCAACGACCCCGCGCTGGTCAACAACGGTTGATCCTGCTCATCCGCCGATTGCGAAATCGTGCGAATGCAGAAGCAGGTATCATTTTTCATCGAGAGCCGGTTTTCCAGCTTCATAAATTCAGCATCGAAACCCGCGGAAGCGGTGTAGGGAATGTCTCCGCGCTCGTCCACCATCCGGATGCCAAGGCACTCGCAGCCGGTCCACGCCTGAATCATCTCGACCACCGCGTCGAAATATTCCTTTCCGGATGCCTTGTGAGCGAACAATTCCAGCAGCGATTGCGTGAAGGCGCGCCGTTTCTCAGCATCCACGTGCCCGGTGATGTCGTCGGTCGCGGTGGGTTGGGCTTTGTCATCGCTTTTCACACCGATCGACCACCTTACCAGAACGTTAATGATTTGAGAACCACGCCGATTGTCATTCGCATGGCAATTACGTGCCGGGCGAATGGCGGATTGAATTGAATCCGGGTTGTCGGTTAGACTGCGTGCATGGGTCGTCAATGGTTGCATGCCAAACGTCTGGTCGCCGGTCTGAAGAAAGGCCGCGCCACGGGCAAGCTTGTCCGCGAAATCTCGATTGCCGCCAAACTGGGCGGGGCCGACCCCGATGCCAACGCGCGCCTCACCGCGGCGATTGACAAGGCGCGCAAGGAGAGCGTCGCCCGCGAGGTCATTGAACGAGCCATCAAAAAGGGCGCGGGCACCGGCGGCGAAAAACTCGTAATGGAACACGTGGTTTACGAGGGATACGCCCCGCACAAGGTGCCGGTGATTGTCGAAGTGCTGACCGACAACGTGAACCGCACCGCCCCGGAAATCCGTGTGCTCTTCAAGAAGGGCCAGCTCGGCACGGCCGGCAGCAACAAATTCCTTTTCGACCACGTCGGCCTGGTGGAGGCACATCATCCGGACGCGAACATTGATCGCGAGGCCGCCGCCATTGAAGCCGGCGCCAACGAGGTCGAAGCACTGGCGCCTGAGCAAAACGACGACATCCCGGACGGCACGTCGGGGGCGCGGTTTATCTGCGATCGTACGGCGGTCCACGCCGTTTCCAAATGGCTTTCACAAAACGGCTGGACGGTGGTGACCAGCGAGCCGGGCTATCTGCCGAAAACGCATCCGGAACTTACCGAAGCTGAACGCGCGGAAGTGGGTGAATTTCTCCAAAGCCTGGACGACCATGATGATGTCCACCGCATCTGGGCGGCCGTGAGATAACGAGCCGGTCAGCTCAGCCGCATCGGCATGACCACGTAAAGGAAGGGACCGTTTATCTTCAAAACTCCCGGACTGAGTTCGTCCGTCAATTCGAAGAAAACCTCGTCCTCGGCCAAGGCGGTGAGCGGTTCAATGAGAAACTTGGGATTAAAAGCGATGGCAATTTCCTTGCCTTTATAGTTTACGGCAAGGCTCTCCCGGGCCTCGCCCACCTCCGGCGAATTGGCGGTAATGGCCAGGCTGTTCTTGTTGAAGGTCAGCTTGACGGAGTTGGCCTTTTCGCTGGTCATGATTTCGGCGCGCCGGAGGGCGTGCAAAAACTCCTCGCGCACCAGCGGCACCCGCTCTTTGGTCTCACCGGGAATAACCTGGCGGTAGTTGGGGTAATTCCCTTCAATGAGCTTCGTGAGGACAAGGACGGAGAATCCCTTGTCATCCTTTAGCTTGAAGGCCGCCTGATTCTCGCCAAACTTGAGCTCCACGTCTCCCTTTTCCTGCAGGAGCCGGTTCAATTCGTTGACGGCCTTGGCCGGAATTATGAATTCGCCCTGGCTCTTCTCCGAAATCTCCACTTCTTCATCCGCGAGTGCCAGCCGCCGGCCATCCGTTGCGACCACGGTCATTTTATGGTCCTTGAGGCTGATGAAAACTCCGTTCAAAACATAGCGGGACTCATCCGTGGAGATGGCAAACGCCGTTTTTCCCAGCATGGATTTGGCTGTCTCCTGGGTCAGTGTCACTTTCTTGTCATCCTTGAACTTCGGCAAGGGAGGAAATTCATCCGCTCCAATTCCATGAATTTTATAGAAGGAAGTGCCACTACGGACACTGCACACATTTTTGTCATCCACCTCCAGATCCAGATCGCCGCCACTTAACTCACGAACAATGCCAAAGAGTTTTCTGACGGGCACCGTTGTCGCGCCAGCCTTCTTCACCTTGGCTTCCACCGAACAGACCACGGTTACATCCAAATCTGTCGCTGTAAATTCAAGCCTATCTCCCTCTGCCCGCAACAACACATTGGAAAGAATGGGAAGTGTCGTTCGCGAGCTGACCACATTTTGAACCGCCTGCAGGCCATTAAGAATTTGCTCCTTCGTGATGGTGAGGTTCATGAGCGGTTAATAGTTTCTTTCTTTATAAAAAAGTATCAGTATTAAGGCCTGTGAATAAGGCAAACAACCATTGGTGTCAACTTTACACCGAAGGAAAATAAGGGAAAGGCAGCAAGGTTTGGAAGATAAAAAGAGAGAAAGTTCCCAAAGTCGGAGTTCTCAACAGATTTAACAGAATCTTCACAAAGAGCTGGAGACTTATTGGCCGAGTTGTGCACGGCCAATGATCCCGGGAAGAACCTGGCAGGTGAAACGGACTTCCGCAGCCGTGGAGTCGCGGCCCAGGGAAAAGCGAATCAGCGCGTTGGCCGAGTCCGGCCGGCCGGAAGCCGCAACCACATGTGAGGGTTCAAGGGAACCCGACGAGCACGCCGAACCGCTCGAGGCGCAAATTCCTTCGAGGTCCAGCCCGCCCAGCAGAACGATGCTGTCCGTGCCGCTGACAACAAAAGAGACCGTATTGGCCAGCCGTTGTTCCCGGGAACCGACAAACGCCGCACCGTTGATATTCGCAATGGAATCAATCAGAGGTTGAACTAAAGGTTTTAAATGGTCCTCTTTGAAAACCGGAGGGGTGACAAATCGCTCCATGGCTTCAACCAGTCCGATGATACCAGCCAGATTCTCCGTGCCCGCCCGCCGTTCATTCTCATGTCCACCGCCAAAAGCAATCGGATCCGGATGGAGTGGCGATTTGATATACAGCAGCCCGGCTCCTTTGGGCCCATGAAATTTGTGGGCACAAACCGAAACCAAATCCGCATTGAACTGGCCAATGGTTTCCAAGGGCAGCTTGCCAAACCATTGTACTGCGTCTGTATGAAAAACAATTCCCCGCTCCCGGCAGATCGCTCCCAGTTCACTCACCGGTTGAATCGTGCCGATTTCATTGTTGGCGGCCATGATGGAAACGAGAATGGTGCCGGGCTGGATCGCTTTTTTTAAGCTGTCCACGGAAACCCGGCCCTCGGAATTCACCGGCAGCCGGGTGACTTCAAATCCCTCTTTCTTTTCGAGGTAATCGAAACATTGCAGGACTGCGTGATGCTCGATGGCGGACGTAATCAAATGCCGGCCTTTGGGCTTGAGCAGACGCGCTGCGCCAAAAATCGCCAGATTATTGCTCTCCGTGCCGCCGCTCGTAAAAACGATTTCGCCCGGTTTGCCGCCGAGGACCTTCGCCGCCCGCTCGCGCGCATCGTCCAGCGCCGCCCGCGCCTGGCGTCCCACATGATGCACGCTCGAGGGATTGCCCCAGATTTCGCCGAGAAACGGCAGCATCGCGTCGCGCACTGCCGGATCCAGCGGCGTCGTCGCATTATAATCGAAATAAATCGTTCGTGGCATCGTTCATTAACAAATGAGGCGTGAAAACTGAAGGAAACGCCAAGGTCGCCTCACGTTGCACGCGCCCATCGTAAATCTTAAATCATAAATCGTAAATATTTGCCTGGTTTGACACTCCAGAAGGGTTGCTTATCTTGACCGGATGCGGCCAAGGCGGTCGGGCGCAAGCCGCCGCCAAAAAACCGCAAGCTGCCGACAGCGAAGATTCGCCGCCGCATTTACTTTATTTCACGATGACAACGAACAGGTTAACACCGGTGCCGGAGACGCGGCTGGACGCGCTGCCGCCGCGGCAATGCGCCGTGGTACGCCGGATCGAAACCGATGGTGACGACGTGCAGCGGCTCAAGACGCTTGGCATCTGCGTCGGACGCCGGCTGGAGGTCGTCCGGACCGGTGACCCGCTCGTGGTCCGCGTTTTCGGGTCGCGGCTGGGATTGTCCGCCTCACTGGCCTCGCGGGTCTGGTTGGAAGTCTGCACGCCCGACCATTGCGCGATGCGGGAAGCGCACGAGCATGAGTGACGCCTTGAAATTCGGGTTCGCGGCGTCCTGCTGCGACGAAGGACAGGACGCGGTGCCTCTGCCGCATCACGCGTTCACGCTGGCGCTGGTCGGCAATCCCAACGCCGGCAAGACGACCTTGTTCAACGGACTGACGGGCCTGCGCGCCAAGACCGCCAATTTTCCCGGTACCACCGTCGAACGCCGCGTCGGACGAGTGCATCTCGGCGACCGCCCGATTGTGGTGGTGGATTTACCGGGGCTTTACAGCCTGGAAAGCTCCTCACCGGATGAAAAGCTTGCGAGCGATGCATTGCACGGGCGGCTGGAAAATCACCCGGCGCCCAACGCGGCGCTGGTTGTGGTGGACGCCACGAACCTTGAACGGAACCTTTTTCTCGTCAGCCAGGTGCTCGAACTGGATTGTCCCGTGGTCGTCGCGCTGAACATGATGGACACCGCCCGGCGCGACGGCATTCGGATTGACGTCGCGAAACTCCGCGCCGAACTCGGCTGTCCCGTGGTCCCCCTTTCCGCGCGCACCGGCATGGGGCTCGGCGAGCTCAAGGACGAAATCGAGCGGCTCGTCACCGGCCGGGCCGCGAGCCCCGCTGTCCGTGCCAAGCCCGCCTGCGCGCTGGGTTGCAGCGGCTGTCCCTACCAGGCGCGCTACGAATGGACGGAACAGATTTCGACGAAGGTGATGGACGCGGCGGCGGCGCGGCGTTCGGTTCGAACCGAAAAAATTGACGACTTCTTCACGCACCCGATCGCGGGCGTCATCGTTTTTCAAATCGTCATGCTGCTGCTGTTCGCGCTGATTTTTTGGGCTGCGGAGATTCCGATGGGGCTCATCAGCCAGCTGTTCAGCACCGTTGGGGCCTGGATTGCGGCGCACACGCCGGCGGGCGATTTGCAAAGTTTGCTGGTCAATGGGGTCATTGGCGGGGTTGGCGGCGTGCTGGTGTTCCTGCCGCAAATCTGCATTTTGTTTTTCGCGCTGTCGCTGCTGGAGGACACCGGCTATCTGTCGCGTGCCGCGCTGGTGATGGACAAAATCATGCGCCGGCTCGGACTGCCGGGCAAGGCGTTCGTGCCGATGCTCTCGGCGCATGCCTGCGCGATTCCCGCCATCATGTCCGCGCGCGTCATCGAAAATCCGCGTGACCGGCTGGTGACCATCCTGATCACCCCGCTGCTGACGTGTTCGGCGCGAATTCCGGTGTATGCCATGGTCACGGCGCTGCTGTTTCCCCATTCGCCGCTCAAGGCCGCGCTCGTTTTCACCGCGGCCTACGCGACCGGCGCGCTGGCGGCGGTGCTGGCCGCCGTGGCATTCAACCGCACCATTTTGCCGGGCGGCAGCCGGCCGTTATTGATTGAACTGCCGCCGTATCGCCTGCCCAGCCTGTGGTCGGCGCTGTTGCATACGTTTGACCGCGCGAAAGTTTTCGTGAAGCAGGCCGGCACCATCATCCTGGTGGTCTCGCTCGCCTTGTGGGCGCTTTCGCATTACCCGAAATCCGCGCCGCCGTCCGCCGCCGTGGCCATGACGGCGCAGGCCGCGCAATTGGAGAAATCCGGCGACGCGCCGAAAGCCGCGGAACTTCGCGCGGACGCCGACCGGCTCTCGGCGCAGTCTTCGCTGCGAAATTCCGCCGCTGGCAAGATGGGCCGTATACTGGAGCCGGTGCTCAAACCGCTCGGTTACGACTGGCAGATCGGCATCGGTATCATCAGCTCGTTCGCCGCGCGTGAGGTCATCGTTTCCACGCTGGCCATCGTTTATGGCGTCGGCCAGGACGCCGCCGAGCATCACAGTGCGTCGCTTTACGATTCGTTGCGCCACGCCACGCGGTCTGACGGCACGCCCATGTTCACCACCGCCACCTGCGCCAGCCTGCTCATTTATTACATCCTGGCCGCGCAATGCCTGTCCACCACGGCGGTCGTGCGCCGCGAAACGGGCGGCTGGAAATGGCCGCTGTTCCAGATCGGCTACATGACCGGCCTGGCCTACCTCTGCGCGTTCATCGTGTATCAGGTCGTCAGCCATTTCGTTCATTGAATTTACGATTTATGATTTATGATTTATGATCTGTCCGTGGTCCGCCGGACAAAAAATCATCAATCATCAAT